>DUNZ01000220.1 GCA_012839085.1 Clostridiales bacterium | reverse complement strand
ATAATGTAGACCGAGGGAATGGTTCGGATCCTTCCCATAATACGAATCCAGAGAATGGCTTGGATCCTTCTAATAATACGGATCCAGGGAATGGCTTAGATCCTTCCCATAATGTAGACCAAGGGAATGGTTCGGATTCTTCTCATAATACGGATCAAGGGAATGGCTTGAATCCTTCCCATAATACGGATCCAGCGAATAAGTCGAATTCCTCCCATAGCTCTGACAAATCAGATGCTTTGAATTCTTCCGATCGTGCAAAAGAGAAAAAATAACTTATTCCCAACCTTAACAAAACTTGAAAACAAATTTCAAAATAAAACTTCAAAACAACTTTAAAATTTAAAAATAGGTTTCTGAAATATATGAAATAATTGAATCTACCGATCAATTTATCGACTATATTTAATATAATACGGGCAAAGAAAGGCTCGAAAACTTATGTTTTCGAGCTTTCCTATAAAATTTTTATAAAGTTGTGCATAATAATTTATATTCATATTAACTTTATATTTATATATGCTTTATCTTCATATTAGCTTAATGCAAAAACATCTAGTATGAATTAATGAATCGGCTATAAAAATAGGTTACCCTATTATTTAAATTTATAATTGATCTTTTTAATTTTGTAATTGATCATTTTATAATATTTCAAGTTGAAAACAATTACTATTGTGTTTGAACAACGTTTTTATAAACATTTTTAAATTAATTATTCAAATGAAGCTTTTGAATAAGATCTGGAGGGTTTATAATGCTGCGCCTTATTTTTGCGATATTATTTTTACTGATTTTCTTCCTTATAAGCATTCCCCTATATTTGATAGAGTTTATCATCGGTCGATTTAATCGAAGGGCTATGGTGGCTAGTTCACAGGCTATTGTCGTATTTGCCTTTCGGATTCTATTATTGATCTGCGGTGTAAAGCGAACCGTTATTGGAGTAGAAAACGTTCCTAAGGACGAGGCTGTTCTCTATATTGCAAATCATAGAAGCTATTTTGATGTTCCTGTGGCCTACTCCTGTATTCCTACATTAACTGGGTTTATAGCCAAGAAAGAAATAGCTAAGATACCTTTTTTAAGTACCTGGATGCGTTTTTTACAGTGTTTGTTTTTAGATCGAGAAAATATCAGACAAGGATTAGAGACGATTTTAAAGGGGATTGAGCAAGTAAAGAACGGTTATTCTGTCTTTATCTCACCGGAAGGAACCCGTAATCAAGGTAAGGAAATGCTCCCCTTTAAGGAAGGCAGCTTTAAAATTGCTCAAAAAACCGGTTGTGCCATTATACCGGTGGCAATATCAAATACAGATGAAATCTTCGAAAACCATGTTCCCTGGGTTCGAAAAGCCCCTGTAGTGATTGAATTTGGAAAGCCAATCTATCCAAAAGACTTATCGAAGGAGCAATCTAAGTTCTTGGGATCCTATGTTCAAGAAATTATCAAAGAAATGCTGGAGAAAAATTCTAAATTATTATAGTATTGTCGAAGGATATTATAAGAATTTAAATTTTCCTATTTATTTTTATATGAAAAAATGGTACAATAAACGTTGCCCTTATAGGACAAGCAGAACAATAGAAATTTAGGAGGTACATATCCTATGGATAATGTATTACTTATACTATTAATCATTGCCGCTGTAGTAATCGGTATTTTAGTTGTTTTATATTTTGTTGGACGTAAACTTCAAAAGAAACAGGACGAGGTGGAGGCTCAGAAGCAAGCTGCAGCCCAAACGGTATCTATTTTGGTCATTGACAAGAAAAAAATGAAACTAAAAGATGCAAACCTTCCAAAAATTGTGTTTGATCAGATGCCGAAATATTTGCGTGCTTCCAAGGTTCCAATTGTTAAAGCGAAAATTGGCCCTAAGATTATGTCTTTGATTTGTGATCCCAAGGTATTTGATATTATACCCGTTAAGAAGGAAGTGAAAGCTGTACTTAGTGGGATTTACATTATGGATGTAAGAGGACTAAGAAGCGGATTAGAAACTAAAAAAGAAAAACAGGGCTTTTTCAAAAAGATAACAAGTAAATTTAAGAAAGATAAGTAAAAGTATAAAAATTTCATCCTCTTACCTAAATAATTGAAAAGGTAAGAGGATTTTTATTCTCTAGAAAGCATTTTACTATTTGTCTGCCAAACAGCCAGCTGGCGGATCGTATACTGCAACTATCTAAATAATTTATCACTGAAAGGAAGTCATATGAAGAAAAAAGGTCTTATTACGGTATTATCCCTTATAAATATCATTTTCCTAGTTGCCTTATCTGGACTGCTGATTTATGCCATAAATATCAATCGTAAGGAAGCAAATGAGAAAGCAAATCAGACTCAGGATATGGTACAAGATAATACCGAGCAATCTTCCCAAGCGGATAAGGAAGCGGAAACTAGGGACAAGGAGAATGACCCCAATGAAAACTTAGAACCTAGTGGCTCTCCCGATAAAAGTAGCGAAACTAATAATCAAGGGAATCCCGATGGTAGTAATAAAGAGGTCTCTGGATCCGACCAAGAAGATGAAAGTCAAGAAGAAGATGAAAATCAAGAAGAGGATGAAAATAAGGATGAAGGTAATGAAAGCAATCCCATCGTCCTAGCCTTTGCCGGAGATATTAACTTTAACGAGGAGTCAAAGCCTATGGCTCGCTATGATAGTGAAAAGAAAGGAATCCTTGGAGGTATTTCCGCAGAATTGGTGGAGGAAATGAAAGAGGCAAATATCATGATGCTCAACAATGAATTTGCCTATAGTACCAGAGGTACTAAGGCTCCAAATAAATCTTACACCTTTCGTGCCCATCCAAAAAGAGTAAACATTCTTCATGAAATGGGAGTCGATATTGTCTCCCTAGCGAATAACCACACCCTAGATTATGGGCAGGAGGCTCTTGAGGATACCTTTACGACTTTGGAAGAGGCTGGAATTGATTATGTTGGAGCGGGCAGAAATATAGACCAAGCTAAAGCTCCCATATATTATACCATTGGAGATACAACCATAGCATATCTTGCTGCTTCAAGAGTGATTTTTGCCATGGACTGGTATGCTACACAGACCAGACCAGGGATGATTGGTACCTATGACCCTACACTTTTACTGAGCTCCATTGAAGAAGCTAAAAAGAATAGTGATTATGTTGTGGTTTATGTCCATTGGGGCGTTGAGCGTAACCATTATCCAGAGGACTACCAGAAGAATTTTGCAAAAAAATATATTGATGCTGGGGCAGACATTGTCATTGGTTGTCACCCTCATGTTATGCAAGGTTTGGAATTTTATAAGGGAAAACCAATTGCCTATAGCCTTGGAAACTACTGGTTTAATGCCAGTACCAATTATAGCGGCCTGCTAAAAATATATATTAACACCGATCAATCCTTACAGGTACAACTACTTCCCGCCGCTTATAAAAACACTTACACTTATATGATTACTGATGAAAATGAAAGAAAAAATTACTATAAATTTATGGAAGATATCTCTTTTGATGTTACCATTGATGAAAATGGCTATGTAACTGAAAAAACTCAAGAATAAGGTAGATTTATGTCATAAGCAAATAGAGATCATGTGCCTATGTGCCTAAGAGATCATTTGCCTATAAGAAAAAGTCAGGGCTCTTTTATGCATTCGCCCTGACTTTTATTTTAATTAAATTGTCGGAAACCCAGTTGTTGTCTGATGACAAGCTATAAAATAATTCGATTAAAATTTCATGTTCCATTTCTTGAATTTTAATCTGATGGGTATTGATATCAAAATCTAAGAAACCATAGGGAGTTTGATAGGTCATCCGGGTTTGCTCTTTTAAACAAAATGTCATAGAAGCTTTTTCCGTCCCCTTCTTCATCATATCAACTTGATTCAAAGAGACTTTTAAAGTATTCCTTGTACGGGTATTTTCCTCCTCCGAAATCTCCTCATATTGAATATAATGTTTTCCATTTCTATAATGATAGGATCCCAGAGCCTCAACTTTGATAGACTCTTCTGGTGTACCTGGTTGAAATCCTTTCACCGTAATAATTACGTCTTTTACCATGGTTAACTCCCTTGTATTTAGTAATTTTCAATATTAATATCCCTTGTTTCTACTACCTCACAAGGTAGGATTGAATTTGCAAATTTTTTAAACTTTTCAGCCCCATCACTAACATAAAATTTATGATCTGTTTTCAAAATCTTATCATTCTCCAGTCCTTTTTCAATCAAGACTTTATTTAAAGTTCTTGCCGTTTCATAAGCTGGATTCACCAATGCTATTTTTTCACCAACAATTTTTCGTATGGTTTTTCTAAGCAAGGGATAATGGGTGCAGCCTAGTACTAAGGTATCGATATCATATTTCAACAGATCGCTGATATATCTACGAGCCATTTCTAAAGTTACCGGATCATCGATGAGTCCTTCCTCTACTAAGGGAACAAACAAAGGACAAGCTTTACCGAATACCTTTACATTGGGATTGGTTTTACTTAAAAACTCTGTATAGATTCCGCTTTGAATGGTACCTTCTGTTCCGATAACTCCTATATTTCCATTCTTGCTTGTCTGAGCCGCCACCTTGGCACCTGGTTTTACTACTCCAATGATGGGTATATCAACCTCTTCCTTGACGGTTTCCAATGCAAATGCACTGGCTGTATTACAAGCGATCACCAATGCTTTTACACCCTTTCCCATAAGAAAGCGAATGATTTGTCTTGTGTATGTAATTACCGTTTCTTTGGATTTACTACCATAAGGTAATCTTGCAGTATCTCCAAAATAAATAATTGATTCCCCTGGTATCTGATTCATGATTTCTTTCACTACAGTTAATCCACCAACTCCAGAATCAAATACACCAATCGGTGCTTTATTCGCCATAAAAAAGCCTCCTACTGCCGTCAATTCAATAAGCAGTTTCAAATATAGAACGCTTATTAATTGTACTATTAATAAATAATAAGTTCAAGTGTTTTCAAAAATCATATCTGCCCTTCTTCCCTCCTTTAAATTATGTATAACAATCCATTTGGTTACGTATAAGCATCCACATTATGGCAATAATCTTACAAAAGAATAAGGATTAAATATTTCCAGATTAATAAATAAAAAAGGAGAAAAAACATGAAGAACATATTAAATCCCTTAAAAAAATATAATAAAAATATACATAACAATACCAGCTCCGAAGAAGAGCCTCTCCGAATTATTTTCTTACTTCTTATTATCCTAATTTCTTGGCTTGCTATGCATCTAATTAAGGCAAAGGAAGCCGATGCAGAAGAAATTCAAGAAGGCATTGCTAATGAAATAATTCGTTTTCATGTGATAGCCAATAGCGACAGCAAAGAGGATCAGTTATTAAAATACAAGGTTCGAGATTCTCTTGTAGATGAACTATCCCCACAATTAAAAAATACAAAGGATATCCATGGGGCACGTAAGATTGTTTTAAATCAGCTGGAAGATATTCAGGCCCTTGCCACAGATATTGTTAAATCAGAGGGCTATGATTATCCCGTTAGTGTCTCTCTCCAACCCACTTATTTCCCCATGAAAGTATATGGGGAATACACCTTTCCTCCCGGAAACTACGAGGCTCTAAGAGTTTGCATTGGGGAAGCCAAAGGGCAGAATTGGTGGTGCGTTATGTTTCCACCCCTATGTTTTGTTGACGAGACCTATAGTATCATTGACGAAGAATCAGAAGAACAACTAAAAACCTTACTGACCGAGGAAGAATTCGAGTCTATAAAATCAAAAAAATTACCTGTAAAAATTAAGTTTAAGCTATGGGAACTGATTAAAGACTTCTTTCAATGGTAAGATAATCGACCCCATTGTAAAGGATTTTTATCTATGATAGAATACGCTTTAGAATACGCTTTGATAACGAAGGAGTAAACGAACTTATGGATTCCATAACCTTAAAGGCTTATGCAAAAATTAATCTGGGTCTTGACGTTCTTAGAAAACGGCAGGATGGTTATCATGATGTTTGTATGATCATGCAGACCATTGATTTATACGATACCATTTCCATAGAAAAATCAAAAAGTTTAAAACCATTGGAAGAAGGATCCCATAACCAGATTCAAATAAAGACAAATCATCCGCAGCTACAAGCCAGTCAATCCAATCTGATATATCGTACAGCAGCCTTGTTCTTAGAGACTTTCCAAATAAAGACTTGTATCAATATCACTTTGGATAAGAGAATTCCCATTGCGGCAGGTCTTGCTGGTGGTAGTGCTGATGCTGCTGCAACCTTAATTGGATTAAATCAATTGTTTAAAACCAAACTATCCCAAGAAGAATTAATGAAACTAGGTGTTAAAATTGGAGCTGATGTGCCCTATTGTATCATGAAAGGTACCGCACTTTCCGAGGGTATCGGGGAGATTTTAACTCCGCTTCCTCCTATGCCTGACTGCTGTATCCTCTTAGTAAAACCTGATATCAGTGTTTCCACAAAATTCGTTTATGAACATTTAAAATTGGATGACTCCATTTCCCACCCCAATATCAAATCTATGATTCCTGCCTTAGAGCAAAAGAATCTAGAAAATCTAGCAAAAGATATGAGTAATATTTTAGAAACGGTTACCATAAGGGAATATCCTGAGATAAAGGATATTAAGGAAGCTATGGTAGGCTTTGGTGCCCTAAGCTCCTTAATGAGTGGAAGTGGTTCGACCGTATTCGGCATTTTCCCTGATTCTAAACAAGCAGAAGCTGCCTATGAGTTTTTTATTCAGTCTAAATGGGGGAAAGAAACCTATCTTACGAAACCATACTGGCCATGAAAGATTAAATCAATGAATACAAATTTGATGAGAAAGGTACATATGAAATGAACAAGAGAGAATATACTTATCGACACACCACTCTGGCTTGCTACCGAGGATATATTACACAGGCTATCATAAATAACCTTGCTCCCCTTTTATTTATTGTATTTCAAACTCATTTTTCGATTTCCTATCAAATGCTGGGACAATTGGTACTAATTAATTTTGCGGTTCAATTATTAACCGATATTTGGGCTACCAAATATGCAGATCGCTTTGGCTACCGCTCTTGTATGGTCTTTGCCCATGCTCTAGCCTGTATCGGTTTGCTTAGCCTAGGAATTCTACCTATGTTACTGCCCAGTGACATAGAAAATTGTTTGAATTTGGTAGTAGCTTTTCTAGGAATTCTACCTATGTTACTGCCCAGTGCCTATACGGGGATTGTAATTTCTGTCATCTTATATGCCATTGGGGGTGGACTTCTTGAGGTGGTCGTTAGCCCCATAATCGAAGCACTGCCCAGTGAAAACAAGGAAGCCTCCATGAGCCTATTACATTCCTTCTATTGTTGGGGTCAATTGAGTGTGGTACTCTTAAGCACCTTCTTATTATGGCTGATTGGTAGGGATTTTTGGTTTCTACTTCCTATCTTATGGAGTATATTTCCCTTGTATAATATGTTTCGATTTCGACAGGTTCCAATCCTTCCTCTCATTCAAGAAGGGAAAGAAATGTCCCTCAAGGAGTTACTGAAAAGCCCTGTTTTTTACCTTTCTATGATGCTTATGGTTTGTGCTGGAGCCAGTGAGTTAACCATGTCCCAATGGTCTTCCTTTTTCGCAGAAAAAGGCCTACAGATCCCTAAGATTTATGGAGACATCCTAGGGCCCGGCCTTTTTGCATTATTAATGGCCATCGGCAGACTCCTATATGGCATATTTGCCGATCGATTGCCTATAAAAGCTAGCATGTTAGCTAGTAGTATTTTGTGTGTGACTACCTATCTAGTTACTGTATTTTCCCCCTACCCCATACTATCTTTACTGGCCTGCGGCCTATGTGGCCTATCGGTAAGTTTAATGTGGCCGGGAACCTTTAGTCTGACTAGCTCTGCCTTTCCAAGGGGAGGCACCATGATGTTTGGCATCCTAGCTATTTTCGGTGACCTGGGCTGTTCCCTTGGCCCTTGGATGGCTGGTTTTATTTCTGACTCTGTTGTAAGCGCAAGAAAAAGCCTGAATTTTTGGTCTGCTAGTAATTTAAATCTTGAACAGATCGGTCTAAGATCAGGACTGTTAGCTGCTACGGCCTTCCCTTTGATTATGGCCATCGGGCTTATTGTTTTTCGTCGTAAGAAGAATTCCTCCATTCCTCCAACTTACTAATGGTTGTGTCAATAGTTTCCTTACAGATATCAGGAAGCTGACCACCCCAAATTTTCGTGGCTTCCTCAAAACCCTTTTTTATGGCTTCAATCATTTCATCGGCTTTAGCCGGATCATTATCGGCTAAAGCTTTTGCAAATGATACCAAACGTTCTGAAGTTTGCTCCACACCCCAATAGCCGTCTTTTGAAATATCCTTTTGAGCTTTCACTCTGGTTTCTTCGTCTACATCCAGTTTTCCTTCTCGAAGAATTTCATAAATATTCATTGAATTGTCAAAGGCTTGTCCTTGTTTTACTAACATTTTTTTAACTAATTCTCTAAGACTTTCTTCCCGTTTGAGAGCTTCTTCTTTTAGTCTTTCTACTGTTATCGCATTCCTTCTTTTTAAGTCCTCTGTTTGGACTTCATAATCCCTTTGATAGTCAACTGCTTTTTGCTGAAGCGATTCATTCTTTAATTTTTTATCATGAGATCCTTTTACTTGTTCTGTTTTTATAGGCCTTTCATAACCTGGTACATAATTGGACACTATATTAATACTCATAATATTTCCTCCGTTCTTAAACTATTTCAAATGGTTACAAAAACTTTTGTCACTACTTATGTAAGGTTACTATATATTTCGGTATTACTTTCCAATATATTAATATGAATCCCCGTAAAATATAAATCATTCCGGAAGAAATGTAAATCATCTCTCCCGGAATGATATTTGTAGCTTAAGGAAGTAAGTTTTGTAAATTCATTTATATACACTATAGTACTTTCTATAATACATTACCTACGGTTTTCATAATAATTAGTTTATCACCGACTTTTATATTATCATCCTCTAGGTCATTAATACTCATAATACTATCCACAGTGGTATAGTATTTCTTTGCAATTTTCCACAAAGTATCATCCGATTTCACCACATAACCAATGATACCGGGCATTTCCTGTAGTTTTTCTAAATCCAGCTCTGCAACTTCTATATCCGTTATAATTTGTTCCGCAATTTTATCAAACACAATGGTATTGAGGTTCATAGTTGCCTTAACTTCTATTTCATCGCCATCCAACATCATAACACTTAGCTGATCAATACTGGGTTTGATGTCATAATTACTATCTGGCTTCATACCCTTAAGTTCAATAGCCTGGGCAAAGGGAATGGCTCCTTTTACACTATTTAAGGGGCTTCTATCATCATCCGATATGTAAAGGATACTAACTTCCAAAACACCTTCTACACCAAGTTCAGATCCCTCTGGTAAGATATCATCAATTTTAATTACTCCATTGGCATGACAAATTTGAAGAATCTTCGGCTGATTTTCTGGAACACGAATACGGTCGGAAATTCGATACTTACTATTATTCTTTATCACAAGGTTTTCATATACTGCATCACGAACAATTGGTGTGATTTCTTTGCAAGGACTATACACATCACATAGAATTTCAGGCTCTTCGATTTGATATACTTTAATATTCATATCTAAGATAACTTCAATATCTAAAACCCTTTCCTCTCCATCTAGATCCGGTTTTATCTCTATGCTTTTACTTAGAATATTAAAAGTAATATCATCTATCATATCTTCTGTGCAACCGCTGCAATCCACCACTCCGCTAAATGGAATTTCAGTTTCATAATATTCAATTGAATTTTCCTCATTTTCACTTTCATATAGAACAAATACCGGTATAATTCCCTTAATACTAAATCTTTCATCCAGAAGACGCACTTCTACATTGTTTAGACCGATATCGGTATAGAGCAGATTTAATATGTTTCCTTTATTTGAAGGGATTATGATTTCATCCTTGATTCGGAAGGTATCTTTTTTATCAACGCAAACATCCGTTACTTCAATCTTCTTATTGATATACTGTATATCCTCTGGTCCTTCTATCATAACCGCCGTTTCTTCATCATACAGTTCTTCCACTGCCACATTCAGCTGAACAATCGATTTTACACTTAATTTTCTGGAATTTATTAATCCTGTTGTCAAATCTTCTAGTTCCCATTTGAGAATGGGCTCATCATCTGCACAGGTTTGCTCCATATTCACAACCTCATCAAATGGAATTTCACCAGAGATATTATGTAACGGTCTATGATCCTCATCACTAAGATAAAGAACATTAAACCCCAAAGCTCCTTTGATTAAGAGCTTTCCATTCATAGCCTTAATCTCATTAATTTTGATATCTCCCTGCTCTTTGATTATCTTACTAATGTCAGGTTTCACATCCGGTACATTAAAATCTTCGTCCAATGTAAGCTGCAGGGAGCTCTTACATTTTAATTTATTCATATGAATATTTTTTTTAATTAACTCCACATAAATCCCTCCTTAATTTGGACATACGATAGAATGCCTCTGACATATTTTATTCAAGAAAAAAGAGATTTATGTATAGTTTCCTTTTATTTGATAAACAAGTTTAAGGAATTTCCGATATATCAAAAAAGAATCTGACTCCTTGCTTAATAAAAACAAAAAACTGTCCATAATGGACAGTTCTATCTTCCTCTTTAGCTACATAATATAAGTTCCACATCTTTTGTCAATACATCCGTATAACTATAGGACAAAGTCCTTACCGGCATATCCTTACCTTCCTGTATTTTAATTAAAAATATGCTTGGATATGTTTCTGAAATAATTCCTTCTGTTATATCTACTTTATGCCTGCCCCTGTTCACTTTAACTTTAACTTTTTTACCCGTATTTCTGATAACGGCATTCCTGACTCTGTTAACATCGTTTTGCTTCATCATCATTGACTCCTTACTATTGTTTTATCTCCATAATCGGGACCGGCTTTCCCTTATGGATAGCAAACAAAACATCCAAATAAATCAGTTACAAAATTTATGCATCATAAAGATAATAGCATATTTTGTAATTATTGTCAACAAATTTTCAGACAATTCACAGGTTAGACCCTTTGTATTTTGAAAAATATCTACATGGAATTCAAATATTTTTGTTAATATTTTATGGAATAAATTCACAAGCCCTATGGATTCTGACGAATGATTTAACAAAAATGCACAAATACAATCGGCTTAAGATAGGTTTTTATCATCAGAATACCAAAATTTCAAAATACCACAAGATATAGATATTTTATCTTATTAATTACTAAATATTGTTGTTTCAGCCTATATTTAACAGCTATAAGTTCCTATATTCTGAGGAAGGATAAGGGACCTTGACAAATCTTCACTTTATCAAAGCCCCAATAAATATCCATCCAATTATTCAAACACAATTTTCATATCCATAAATTCTGTTTTAACAACTATGTAAGGATAGGTTACACCTTGGGTCACCAAATCATCCTTGGATGGTCCAATTAAATTAGTATCAATATATATGGCATTCTTGGTTAAATATAAATCCTCTACTGTAATACTATAGCCACCACTATTTTGCTTTCCATACCCAACTACGATATATAAGTAATCTTTATTGGAATAGGATAATCGGAATGGATTCTCTTTTTTTTCATTAATAATCTCCATCAGTTCACCAGGTACATCAGCATCCTCAACCACCGTGAACTCTAAATCTTTCAGTTTTTTTATCTCATCTTCTTCATTTTTGCACCCCATGATAGCAAATGCTGTAATCAATACTGTTATAAGCAGAATTACTACTTTTAACCTCCTCATCCTGGCCTCCATAGAATTATCACTTATTAAATTCTATGACTCCTTCGTCTAAAACATTCAAACAACCTAGGCAAGACATTGGAAAAGGCTGAAATCTGTATAGACAGTTCTAAATAATTTGATATAATAGTCTATAGCGCTATGCCTTGCTAAAGTGAGAAAGCCATATGTAACATGGATTATGGATTATTATAGTTTAAAAGGAGTTTTATAATGAATAAAAAAATAGCAGCTTTTAAGGCTGCTTTTCCACTTACAATACCTGTACTAACTGGATATCTTGTTTTAGGTGCCGCTTACGGTATATTAATGGACAGTAATGGTATCCATCTTATCTGGATTTTTTTATCCAGTCTATTTATTTACGCTGGTTCCATGCAGTTTATAGCAGCCTCATTAATTACAAGCGGTTTTGATCCCTTAAATGCATTTATTATTACTTTGATGGTAAATGCAAGGCATCTTTTTTATTCTATCTCCATGCTTGGAAAATACAAAGGGATGGGAAAATTGAAAGCTTATCTGGTATTTGCCCTAACAGATGAGACTTTTTCTATTCTTTGTTCTATCAATCCTCCTGATGGAGTAGATAAGAAATGCTTTTATTTCTTTACCTCTGCCTTGAATCATTGCTATTGGATTACAGGTTCTGTTTTAGGAGGGATCCTAGGGGGTATGATAGAAATCAATACCAAAGGCTTAGAATTCGTATTAACCGCCTTATTTATCGTTATATTAATCAATCAATGGAAGGCAACAAAGAATCATCTCCCTGCCATGATCGGTATTATAAGTGCCATCATTTGCAGAATCTTCTTTGGTTCTTCCAACTTTTTAATACCATCCATGTTATTAATACTGATTCTGGTTACCACATTAAAAGACGCCATGGAAAGGAGCAAGCTTGCATGAATTATACTACCATAGAACTTATTCTGTTTTTTGCTTTGATTACTTTAGGAACCATAATAACTCGAGCCTTGCCATTTATTATTTTTCCAGAAAAAAAAGAAATCCCTAAGTACGTAAAATACCTTGCCGATGTCTTACCATTTACGATTATCGGATTGTTGGTTATTTACTGTCTTAAGGATATATCCTTTATTAGCTACCCCCACGCCCTACCAGAGTTTATCAGTATTCTAGTAATTCTAGGACTCCATCTTTGGAGAAAAAACACCCTTCTAAGCATAGGTGGAGGAACCATACTCTATATGATATTAATTCAATACATCTTTAAATAATACTGACTGGGTAAAAACTAACTTTGATACCATACATACTATATTTCATACTATGCTGGCCTAACATCATCTTGTGTTTCATGCTATACTGGCTTAATGGCATACTGTTTTGAATACATTACTGATTTTAATACATTACTATTTTTAATACATTACTGCTTTTAATACATTACTGCTTTTAATACGTTACTGATTTCACACACTAGTTTGTACTAGAATGTAAAATGCTTGTTAAAATGGTTATAGAAATAAAATTTGCAATTATATTAAGATGATTAGATAATTGCTTCAATGGAAAGTCCATGTTCCTTGGTTAAATCAACAAATTTATTTCCCACGCGAATGACGGGCCGGGAAAGGGCTAACTTATTAATCATCACAACTTCACCTTCGCTACCATCGTTTAGACGAACCTTATTATGTATGTAGGATTGTACGATTCTCTCCAAAAATACCATAATATACTTTGGATCAAATTTAAGAAAACCATCTTTTTCAAAACTTTCAACAACATCAAAAGGACAAATGGCATTCCGGTATCTACGGTTGGAGGTCATTGCATCATATACATCAGCAATTGCAACAATTTTTGCAAAGGGTTCTATTTGATTGGAACGAAAACCATTGGGATAGCCAGAACCATCACATCGTTCATGATGCATTAAGGCTGCATACTTTACTCTAATGTCGATTGGATGGTCTTTTAATATCTGGAATCCTTTCATTGAATGGGTTTTCACGATTTCATACTCTTCTTTTGTTAACTTTGAATCTTTTATGATAATATCTTTGGGCACCAACATTTTACCAATATCATGAAATAAGCCAGCTAAGGTTAGGGCTCGAATATCCTCCTCGGAAAAATTCAACCAATGGCCAAATATATTGCAAATCAAAGATACATTAAGACTATGGACATAGGTTAAATCATCGTAATCCCGGATACCTTGTAACATTTCAAAAACATGGATGCCGTTTCTGCCCTCTTTCAAGATTCGATCCGTTTCCTCCAATAATTGATCTACATTAATTTCACTAGATTCTTGTAAAACTTTATTAAAATGAGACTCCACATTGCCAACAGTTTCAACATAGGAATTGTTAAATTTCTTAAACTCCTCGGTATTTCGAACCGCTTCAATATAGGAGCCTTCCTTGTTTTCTTCCCCATGAATTCCTTCCGATGTCCTCTTAAATACATAAAGTCCATAAACATGATAAAACCGCAGTTTCGTAATCATGCGCTCATCTAAGACGGTACCCTTAGTTAATATCAGCTGGTTGTTTAAGTTGTAAACATCCGAAGCCACAACCATACCGATCTCCGCTTGATCTATTCGTATTCTTAATGCATCTACCATATCCATTGTATTCATTGTACTTTCACCCCTATATAGAATTAAAGAGCCTAGTATTAGTATACATTTTTCTTCATATTTTTACAAGTAGCTTTTCCCTTTTTTACTAATTTCTGCTAATAATCCTTATCTATATTACCATCTGGGGTGAATTGCAGGACATTTTCTTATTTTTATTGCTGCCCTGTATTCGACAAAGCAGCCACAGATTCTACAAATGCCTTCTCTTAGATTCTCACAGCTTTCACATTCTTTTAACCTTTCTTCATAAAGCTGCTTGTCTGCTTTTATTTCTTCATCCAATCCATCTAGATAGGTTCTCATGCTCTCTAAGTATTCTTCTGGTGCTATATCTTTTAAAAAACATCGTTTACATATTCTCTGATTGTTTTTTTCCATCACTGCTCTTTCCTTTATGGTTTCCTAACGTTTCTCAAATTCTTTTCCACTTGTTTTCTAGGTATCATAATTTGGTGTCCACAACCAAGACATTTCAGTCTAAAGTCCATCCCAACCCTTAGAATTTCCCACTCACTATTACCACAGGGATGTGGTTTTTTTAGTTTAACAATTTCTCCAACTTTTAAGTCCATCTTCTCATCCTCCCATATTCATTTTTCATGAAATTCTATGGATTATACATTGAGTATACCATATTCCCTTTAATAAGAAAATTATTTTTACTTGTATTTACGTCTTATATGTAGTAGTATTTACATATATATCATATAGTATTTATTACTAGATAGTGTGGTATTTATATTTCGCCATGTATAATGCATATCTAGATTGCAAATAATATTGATAAAAATCTTATTCAAATTAAGATAAAATTTTATATTTGTAGGAAAAAGGAGATGATTTTATGACAAAACTTAAAAAACTAAAAGATCCCGGCAGTGCTATTACCCATTTTATCGGTTGCTTAATGGCAGTATTTGCTGCAATTCCACTATTATTAAAATCGGCCTCCCACCCAGGGAAAATCCATATAATATCACTAAGTATCTTTATCATAAGCATGATATTATTATATATCGCAAGTACTCTTTATCATTCTTTTAATGTTTCCAATAAGGTAAACCGTCGTTTGAAAAAATTTGATCATATGATGATTTATGTTTTAATTGCTGGCACCTATACCCCTGTTTGCTTAATCGCCCTAGGTGGCCCCATTGGGATTGGACTACTAATACTTATTTGGAGTTTAGCCCTCTTAGGAATTATCGTAACTGGATTCTGGGTAAATTGCCCCAAGTGGCTGTCATCTATCGTTTATATCGCCATGGGATGGACCTGTGTTTTAGCATTTACACAAATCATTAATTCTTTGCCGCCCCAAGGCTTTTACTGGTTATTGGCAGGGGGGATTATTTATACCATAGGTGGCATTATATATGCCTTAAAACTTCCTATTTTTAATAGGAGACATCCTTACTTCGGATCCCATGAAATCTTTCATTTATTTGTTATGGGCGGGAGCTTGTGTCACTTTATTTTAATGTATCAGTTTATTGCCACTATGCCTGTTTCATAGGATGACAAACCAAGAGGCTGTTGCCATAGCGCAACAGCCTCTTGCCATATCTATGTTAAGCAGCCGAATATTTCTGGTAAGGTATCAAGGCAGTAATTTAAAATCACTCAGTAAGAGGTAAAAAGGGATTCGGTTGCGTATTTTCTAGATATGTATCCCCTTTCCTAATTACTGCCCATTCTCCAACCATATCTTCTATCATAGATTTGTAATATATTATACTCGAATTTTTATATTCTGTTACTAAAAATTGTGTCGTTTTCTGTTTAAAAAAAACAGATTCTTTCTATAGTCTCTTCAATAATTCTTCTCGTTGGGCTTCATATCCTGGTTTTCCCAGTAAGGCAAACATATTCTTTTTATAACTTTCTACACCTGGTTGATCAAAGGGATTCACAGCTAAAATGTATCCACTTACGCCACAGGCAAACTCGAAGAAATAGAACAACTGACCCAAATAGAATTCATTTTGCTCTGGTATATTTACCATTAAGTTTGGAACATTTCCATCGGTATGAGCAAGAAGGGTTCCCTTCATTGCACTCTTGTTTATAAAATCAACACTCTTACCAGCTAGATAGTTTAATCCATCTAAATCAATCTCTTCTTCCTCTATAATAATTTCACAGGAGGGTTTTTCTACATTGAGTACGGTTTCAAACATAATTCTTGAGCCATCCTGTATAAATTGACCCATGGAATGAAGATCCGTAGTAAAATCAACACTGGCCGGATAAATTCCCTTCTGATCCTTACCTTCACTTTCACCAAATAATTGCTTCCACCATTCTGATATAAAATGGAGGGAAGGTTCATAATTCACTAATATTTCAATCCCCTTACCCTTACGCAATAAAATATTGCGGATAGCAGCATACTTTAAAGCATCGTTGTCTTCATATGGAGCATCCAGGCAGTATCCCCGCATACTTGCTGCCCCTTCCATCAGTTGCTTAATATCAGCACCACTGACTGCAATTGGCAGTAAGCCTACGGCTGTTAAAACAGAATATCGTCCACCAATGTCATCGGGGACAACAAAAGTCTCATAACCCTCTTCATCGGCTAGATGCTTTAAAGCACCCTTAGCTTTATCTGTTGTGGCATAGATTCTTTTTGCTGCTTCCTTCTTTCCATACTTATCGATTAAAAGTTTCTTAAAAATACGGAAGGCAATTGCAGGCTCTGTTGTAGTTCCTGATTTACTGATTATATTAATGGAGAAATCTCTATCCCCTATTACATCAATTAAATGAGTCATATATCTCGTGCTAATATTGTTTCCTACAAAATATATTTCTGGAGTCTTTCTAACTTCTTTTGAAACAGAATTATAGAAATTGTGTCTTAAAAATTCAATTGCTGCCCTCGCACCTAAGTAGGAGCCACCTATACCAATTACAAGTAACACTTCCGAATCTTTCTGAATTTTTTCAGAAGCCTTTAATATACGATTAAACTCATCCTTATCATAATTTATGGGGAGATCAATCCATCCTAAAAAATCACTCCCTGCACCAGTTTTATTTACCAATTTCGCTCTCGCCGCTTCTGTTGTAGACTTCATCATATCTATCTCAGAATCTGATATAAACTTTTTTGCAGCAGAAAAATCAAATGTTACTTTATTTAGCATAATAATTACTCCTTTTTCCTCAATTTTATTCTATTTTAGCAAAATAAACCCATTTATTCAAATAATTTTTCTGCTTTTACTATACTTATGAGAAAAACTCTTTTAATACATCCTCAATTAACTTTTCTTCCTGTTTTGTTATGGTACGTATTTTTGTTTTGGGTGACTTGGTATTCTGTTTTTCGCTTATTTCATCCTGAGATGGCATAATTCTTTCAGCTTCTGCAGCATACTCTTCTTCATATACAGCCTTTCCCTCTACTATTTCTTTTTCATCATCAAGAATAGGCTCAAAATCATCGTCAAGATTCTTTATTATTTTATTTGAATCTTCTAATTCTTTCTCTTTCAACTCATTGGCCAGTCTTAATTCCTCCGCCTTTCTTTTAGCCTCTTGGCGTCTAGCCTCTAAAGCACGTCTTTCTTCTTCTAATCGTATTAACTCCTCTTCCCGACGTTTTGCAGCCAACTTTCTTCTTTCCTCAAGGCGTCTTCTTTCTTCTTCTCGTCTGGCCTCTTCTATTCTTTTTTGTTCTTCTGCTCGTTGTTGTGCCTGACGACGTTTTTCTTCTTCTTTTCTTCGTCTTTCTTCCTGCCTACGATTAATCTCTTCCTTGGAAACGGAATCATGAACTGTAACACTAATCTGTTTTTCTGATTCTGTATTTTGAAAGTACTCTTTCCTGTATTGATCCACCAAATCCGGAAAGAAAGCCTCCTTCTCTAGCCGAACTTGTAGGAAGTTCGTAAAGTAATCAACAAGGTTTAAATGAATTAATCTCTTTTTTGAAGATAAATTAATACTCTTATCCACAAGAATTAAAACTGCACTTGACAAAATACCCACTGCTCCGGCAAATAATAGTTGGTCTTGTCCACACTCATAATATACCCCAAAAACCGTTAAAATAGGCACAGCCAATAATAATATGTAAAGGACTTGTCCACAGAAATTCTCCCATGTGGATAATAATATTCCACAAAATCTATAGTGTAATACACTCTTATCCACAAATGTATCCACATTATTCACACCTATTTTTAATTTATAGCAGGTTTCAAACTTCATTTTTAGATGTTTTAGGGTTTTATTTCTAGCTTGTCCCAAATTATTGGAATCCGATAATAGACGCTTATACAAAACATCAACGATTAATCTCGTTAACAGGCCTAGTGCACAAAGACCAAGAAAAATATAATTGATGATGTAATTGTCATATAAATATTGCAACATAAAAAGCCCCTCTCTTTACCATAAATTTACATTTATTATAGCTTACAGTAAACTTTTTGAAAAGAGAGGGATTGAAAAATCGATAGACACAAAGAACAAGAAAACTCCAAAAACTTATCGGATTCTTAATAATTATAAGCCTTCCGACATTTCCCGCGGATCTTATCTTCGCTTGATGTCATAATTTAGTTTTCATTTAGAGGTATTAAATCCGACAGGCTAAAATAGGCATCCTGCCCATCATCTACTACCTCGATGGTATAACTTTTCGTTTCATAACCGTCCTTAATTAAGGTCAGTACATGGGTTCCTATCACTTTCCTAAAATTACCCGGAGATATACCAAGAAACTCACCATCCAAATAAACGGATGCACCAATAGGATTTTGAACGTAGATATAATGCTCCTCATCAATGATATTATCCGAAGGTTTATCCTTCTCAGTTTCTGACTCATACTCCGACAAATCAATCCAATCCTGGTTCTGATCTGCACCCTGGTCATCCAAATCTGCCAGCTCATTATCTACCGATACATCAACATCCTTGTTACTATCTGTTTCAGGCAAATTAACTCGAATGGTCTTTTTGGCCTCATCCACCATAAGATTTCCTTGAAATGTTGTATAACCTCCTAGAGACACCTTGATTTTATGAGTTCCATAGGATAACTCTATGGGATTTCCGTAATTAGTCAGCTCATCATCAATATACAAGTCTGCTCCGAAAGGAGAGATCTCGAAAGTCACCTGACTGGTTGGAATTGCTTCTGGCCCAAGATCCTTTAGAGAAACCAGGGTTTCTTGATTTCGACTTATGGTAATATTCTTAGTAGCACTAAAGTTTCCATTTTCAACGGTTAAATTAAAATTTCCCTCCCTAACGGTAATCACTAGATCATCTGTGATTTGTTGAAGGGATTCATAACCCACAGTAATATTTCCACCAAGAAATGCATCATAATCCACTAGGCGAACTGTTCCATGCCCCTTGGTAATAATAATAGAATAAATATCATCATCAATTCCCCAGATAGTTAGGACATCCTGACTCTTAATATTTTCAATGGGAACAAAGTCCTTTCCATCTATGATAAGAATATCCTCGCTATACCTATACTTTTTATCAGCAATCTCAAAAATCCTTTCTAAGGGTTGAATCGTGAAGTTACTTACTCCAATATATTCCCAGGCCTTAGTAGAAGTTTTCATCCATGCTATTTTTTCATTTATATCATTGTATCCTAGGTCAACTATGGTACCAATGGGTATTTGAGAAATCAAAATGACTTGATCATATTTATCCCGGATATCACTGCTGCCCGCAAAGTTTAGAAGTAATTCTTTCTGACCATGAATATCATATAAAGAAACCTTATGATCTGAGATATGAATTTTCTTCAGAATCGCTGTTTTTTCTACCAAAGTATGATCTACCTCAGAAGCTTTCTCCGAATCTTCCTCCGAACTACTTTCAAGACCGAAGGATGTTTCTAGATTCTTCTTGGATTTCTTAGAGGCTCCTTCTGAGGCCTCCACCATGGTGATTATAAAAATCACTGTAAGAAAAGACAATCCCATCAATAGACTTAAAATAGGTCTTATGTTAATTTTCCTTCGATTCATATGCTGTTTAACCCCATTCTCCTACGTACTTTTTAGTACATTCTTTTATCTTTTATCTATAAACATTATAGTCTAATCCGCCTCATTATACAATCCTAGTTTAATTGTCATAATATGCTTTCCAAACGGTGAAGAAACATTTCCTTCTTATCATTTTGTTCCCCGATATTTCTTAATTTTTGAATGCTTCTTGAAGAAACCCAGGATTTCTTACTGTTAAAATAGTAATTTGTAATCTTCCAAAACTTTTCTGGGAAAAGTAAATATATATATAACATATTTAATTCTTCCTTTGAAATAGGCTTGATTTTATCATAAGCTTCTATCATATTACTACCATACATAATATCCCAGTCATTTTTCTCCATGACTTTCCTTATAAATTGATACAAATCATAAATTTGTAATCCAATAAAAGCCTTTTCAAAATTCGTTGTAGCCATCATCAGATTACCGTCCGATAAATTGGAAGCGGACAAGGGCTGTCGATTGATCCATCCTGGCGGAATATAAGCTTTCATAATGGCCTCTTGCTTATTTTTAATCATAATAATATTATGATAATTATAATTTCCGTGGCAGACCAAGCGATCTTTAATGGCTTTTTCAATTAATTGCTTGTAAAGAGAATTCCCTAACCGTTCGATTGCTCTTATTCCTTGATCAAAGAATTTGTCATAGTAATTTAAATAGTGCATCTCAAATTGATTTTTTTGACGCTTATCCCGAATATAGCTTTTTACCCTTTTTAATTCACGGTTCCTTTTCTCAAAAGTCATGGTTAAATCATCCTGAATACTATACTCAATCTGCTCCTTTGTAAAATCTATATCCTTTAAAAGACAGTGGATTCTGGCTAAATTGGAGCAAGCATCTTCGATCTGAGATAATTCCTTCAGATTACATTCCTCACCCCAAAACCAGTTTTTCATGATATATTGACATCCGGAGGAATCCTCGGAAATAATATCATTATCCATCGTTTTTACAAACAGGTCAGTATTGAAATAGCCGTGATCAAATAAATGTTCTTTTACTTTGTGTTCAAACAATGCTCTGTTTCGAGAACCCTCAAAACACTTAAAAAGCTTTAGACCATTGTCCGTCTCCAACAAAAAGGCGCCTCGGGCTCGATATATATTGTATACTTTAAGACGATATCTTTTTAATGCATCCTGGCTTCTGTCATCCACAGCTAATCCTCCTAACAAATGATAATACCCGTCTTTCTAATATTATGATATTACTATCAAAATCATGAATAAAAAAAGCCCCAAGTAAAAATCATAATATATCTTTGTAAAGATAAAATATATGACTATTTACTCAAGGCTTTAACTTTATTTATTCATCTTTGATGGATGCTTTTCTTGAAGATTAGGCTTAACCAGTTGATTTGCTAAGGAGATTAGCTTCTCTTTATTATTTAATTCTGGTGTTTCAATTACTAAATCTAATAAATTGTTTAAAAGTTCACCCATTTCTTTCCCTGGTTTATAACCTAAGGCAATCAAATCTTTACCGTTGATTTTTAATTCCTTTAAGCTTACGCATTCCCCTTTTTTTATAATCTCATTATAAATTTTCTCTGCTTCAGCCAATTTTTCATACTTTTCCGTATTATATAAGGGATTTTTAGCGGAAGTATCTGCACGATTCACCTCAAAGATCAGCTTCATATATTCCTTACCAATTTTCAATGCAGCTTTTCGCATTCCTGAAGGGGTTGTAACAAAACGATAATCATGCCAACGAATGAGGTGAACTACGCTATCCAGTGTATCGTTATCAAATTTTAAACGCTTCATAATAGCTTTGGCAGTTATGGCTCCCTTTTCCTGGTGGCCATAAAAATGATGCTGACCATCTTTCCCTAAGGTTTTGGTACTAGGCTTTTCTATATCATGAAGCAACATGGTCCATCTAAGGATGGTTCTTTCTTTTTCCGTAAACCAATGGTCTTCATATTTACCTGCTACCTCCATAACTGCACGAATGGTATGTTCTCCAACCGAATAGATATGATGGATGTTCTTTTGCTCTGTCTCCATTAAAGGATCAAATTCGGGTAAGATGATCTTTGTGATTCCACATTCATAAAGAAGCTTAATTCTGTCTGGATGATTGGATACCAATAACTTGGTTAGCTCCATTCGAATCCTCTCTGCACTAATATTCTGAAGTAGGGGGGCTTTGCTTTTGATAGCCCTTAAAGTATCATCTACTATTTCAAATCCCAATTGTGCAGAAAATCTTACAGCTCTAAGTATTCTTAGGGCATCTTCGGTAAATCTTTCTTCTGCATCCCCTACACATCGAATATAACCCTTCTTTAAATCATCCATCCCCCCAAAAAGATCAATAAAACCCTCTTGCTCATTATAGGCCATAGCATTAATGGTAAAATCCCTGCGTTTTAGATCTTCTTCCAAACTGGAGGTAAAAGAAACTTCCTTTGGACGACGATAATCCTCATAAATACCATCCACTCGGTAAGTAGTAACTTCAAAATGTTCTTTCTCCAATAAAACAGTTACCGTACCATGCTGAATACCGGTATCAACCGTTCTATGGAAGATACTTTTTACCTGTTCTGGGGTTGCACAGGTGGTAATATCCCAATCCTCCGGCTCCCTACCAAGGATCATATCCCTCACACATCCCCCGACAATATAAGCTTCATAATTATGCTTAAGCAGGGTGTCCATGATATATTTAACTTTGTTAGGAATCCGAATCTTCATATTAGCCTCCAATTTAATATGCTTTGCCCCAATAGGTTAAAGCTGTAGCAGGTTTTCCACAGCATACACAGGTTTCTGCTATTTGTTCTTGCTCAAATGGCATACATCTTGAAGTACAAGCTGTCTTTTCCTTAATTTCATTCTCACATGCTTCATCTTGGCACCACATTGCCTTTATAAATCCAGGTTTATTGGCAGCAATTTCTTCAAATTCTGCCATGGTGGTAGCAGTGTAGGTATGGGCATCTCGATGGGCTTTTGCCCTTTCAAGCATTTCCCTTTGCATAGTTTCTAGCACTTCACCTACTTTTTTCTCAATTTCATCTAAGGAAACTACTAACTTTTCACGGGTATCTCTTCTTACGATTACCGCCTGATTTGCTTCCATGTCCTTAGGACCAATTTCTATACGAAGAGGAATTCCCCGCATCTCCTGTTCGCTGAATTTCCAGCCAGGACTCTTATCGCTATCATCGACTTTAACTTTAAATTCTCCTAAACGATCCTTAATCTCGTATGCTTTATCCAATACACCTTCTTTTTTCTGATTAATTGGAATCACCATAACTTGAGTAGGTGCAATTCTAGGAGGTAGGACAAGACCACTATCGTCTCCATGAACCATGATAATGGCTCCAATAATTCTAGTAGACACACCCCAAGAAGTCTGATGAACATACTGTAATTTATTATTTTGATCTGTATATTGAATTCCAAAAGCCCGAGCAAATCCATCACCAAAATTATGACTGGTACCGGACTGTAGGGCTTTTCCGTCATGCATTAGAGCTTCGATGGTATAGGTAGCATGAGCACCAGCGAACTTCTCTTTCTCAGACTTACGACCTTTAATCATAGGAATCGCAAGAACTCTTTCACAAAAATCTGCATATACATTCAGCATTTGGATGGTTCTTTCTTCTGCTTCCTCAGCCGTTGCATGGGCGGTATGGCCTTCCTGCCATAAGAATTCCATGGATCTAAGGAAAGGTCTTGTGGTTTTTTCCCAACGGACTACAGAGCACCATTGATTATATAGTTTAGGAAGGTCACGGTAGGAATGAATTATGTTGGAATAAAAATCACAGAATAAGGTTTCCGATGTTGGTCTAACACAAAGTCTTTCCTGTAACTTTTCTCCTCCCCCATGGGTTACCCAGGCAACTTCAGGTGCAAAGCCCTCTACATGATCCTTTTCCTTTTGTAATAGGCTTTCAGGTATAAACATAGGCATATAAACATTTTCCACACCGGTTGCCTTAAAATCAGCATCCAACTGCCTCTGAATATTTTCCCAAATTGCATAACCAAGAGGACGAAGAATCATACATCCTCTAATACTGGAGTATTCAATTAACTCCGCTTTTTTTACCACGTCAGTGTACCACTGAGCAAAATCAACCTCCATAGAAGTTATGGCTTCTACTAATTTCTTTTCTTTTGCCATAATAATCTCTCCTTATCTAATTCATTTATTATTCTTCCTAAATTTTAATTCCTTAATCACTAGGCCTTTCCATACAAATAAAAAAAGTCCTTCAGCCCCTGCATAGGGACCGAAAGACTCGGCGGTACCACCCATATTGACTAAGAATCTTAGTCCTCTCAAAACACCATTAACGCTGGTTTACGTTGTACTTAGGGAAGAAGGCCCTTTCCTTTTTCCTTACATACAAAGCTCCGGAGCCGGTTCAATAACATCTCCATGGAAAGTTTCCACCATTCCTTTCCTCTCTGTGATGTGATTATTATCTACTTTTCTCCATCATCGCCAATATCTATTTATGATTGTTTAGCTTATTTTATTCTCTAATAGCCACTTTTGTCAAGGAATAATCGAGAATCTATTATTTCAAACAAAAGATAGCAAACATTAAATCAGCTTTAACAGTTTGCACTGATGGGGTTTTAATAGGAAGGCTACAAAATCCTCGTAGGTTCCTATTTCTTCGCCAGACCACACATCAAACACCCTTTGACTTCCTCTTATGCCTAATTCATCGAAGATCGCACCAACAATCCTTGCTTCCTCGTTGAGGTTAAACAGTCCTAGATACTTTTCTCCCTCAGAGCCATCTGCCGCCCATACAACACAATCATCCCTTCTTGAGTGCTGACGATTATTGCTAGACGTTTGATTAATCCTTAACATCTCCTCATTGGTTATAAGTTTTAAAGAAAACTCATCCAAATCCGTAAGCTCACAGCCCAACATTAAAGGAGAACGACTAAGGGCCCATAAGGACATCATGGTATACTGTTCATCCTCTGTAAACCTTGTTCTTCTAGATGGATTAAACTCAGCATTGGTCCTTACACACAGATGACCAATGGGAATCATATCAGCATCCGGAAAATGTCCCTGACCCATATAAGGATTCCAATCATTCATTAAACCAAACTGCTTATATAAAAGTCTCCATTCATCCCAGAAATCATTAGAAACTCTCCATAGATTCAAGTTTTGAACACAATGGTCTGCAGCATCCAAAGGTGTATCTCCTGGTGATGCTGAAAAGACGATTTTCCTGCCAGTGGCATCAATCGCTTTGCGTATCATTTCCACTTCTTCATAGCGATATGTAGGGGCTGCCAAATCATCTACCTTAATATAATCTACACCCCAACTGGCATAGAGTTCAAAAATCGAATTATAATAGGCTTGGGCGGCTGCTTTGGATTTTTCTGTTGCCCCTGGGCCTACATTCATACCATACATGTCCTGATTCCATAGACATACATTAAAACCATCGGCAGCATCTCTTGCCGTATAGGGACTTCCCTTAATTGGTGTATCCTGATATGCTGCCTGTCTTGGAATACCACGCATCATATGAATTCCAAACTTTAGCCCAAGAGAATGTACATACTCTGCTAAGGCAGTAAAACCTTTTCCATCTGCTGCACTGGGAAAACGGTTCACTGCTGGCATAAGACGACCATATTCATCCATACAAAGAGGAGCTAGATTATGATACTCCGTACCAGCTGCTTCAGGCTCATACCATTGTATATCCACAACGATATATTCCCAGCCATATTTTTTTAAGTTATTCGCCATATATTCCGCATTGGCTCTAACTTCACTTTCCCTTACGCTTGCACCATAGCAATCCCAACTATTCCATCCCATCGGTGGTGTTACTGCAAAATCATTTTTCCCCATATGATTCTCCAATCTACTGTGTAGTCACAGAATTTTTCTTTGTATATTTTTCTTTAATCTGAATTAACACCACCATTATACGGAATATCTTTCTTATTTGCAAGTTGCAATGAATGTTTTTCTGATAGCACCCTTACTATGGTTATTATAATAATCAATCCTATGGGGCCTAAGAAAAAACCGGCTATGGAAAATAATCGAACACCAATATACATTGAAATTAATGTAAACAAAGGTTTGATTCCAATCTGGTTTCCAATCAGTTTTGGCTCCAAAATTTCTCTTACAATTTGACAAAGCAAATAGGTGGTAAACAAGATGGCAGCCCCATAAATATTCCCGTTAATTAGCATAATAATGCTCCAAGGGATGAATACAATTCCACTTCCCAGCACTGGCAATGCATCCATAAAAGCAATACCCAAACCAAGAAGTAGTGCATAATCATTTTTTAATATGGTAAGACCAAGCACACAGACAAAAGAAACGATTACCATAATGATTAATTGTGTTCTAAGATAAGCTATTCCCACATTGGATAATTTTTCTGTCACCTTGTGAATGTCTTGATAAATATCATATTTCCTCAATTGTTTTTTGTAGGAAGGAAGATCCTTAACAATTAGTACGGCAGCTACGAATACAATTAAAATAACACCAATCACGGCTACCATGCCTATAATAATGGTAAAGGTACGCCCTGTAATCCCCGGCATAATTTCACTGGTAAATCGGTTCAGCATTTGATTCAGATTATCATCTACAACGGCCCTAGCAGTACCAGTTACCAGTCCAAATAGGTCGTCGCATCCATTACAAATATGATCCAATTTATCAGCTAAGAGATTTAAGTAGACCGGAAGATTCTTAACAAATGCGACCAGTTGTTTCATTAAGGTATTGCAAAGAAAGTAAAGTCCTACACATAATAAAGTAAAGAGCGTTAATAAACTAATAGTTCCTCCAATAATCCTGGGTATTTTCAATTTGCCATGTAACCAATCTGTAATTGGCCGAACAAGCCAAGCCAAAAAGTAAGCTATGATAAAGGGAAAAATCAAAGGCAGAATAAATTTAAAACCCATGTATACACTTAGAGTTATGAAAATTATTATGATAATCCATTTCCATTTGACCATACCTTCTTCCCGCAATTTCATAATCCACCCCCAAATAAAAGAATCAAAAAGAGAATTCATTTTACTATGAATTCTCTTATACTTATTGTAAGTAATTCTATTATTTATATCCTCGGGGATAATTTGAAAATATTTATCTAAAATTATCTAAGTTAATATTTTACTTTTCAACAATTGGTACCAAGGGCACTCCAGCCAATAAGGCAGCCTTTGCCTCATTCAAACCTTCCAAAACAACAAATTGATTATCCCTTTTTTCTACTATAATTTCATGGGGAATCATATAGTCCATTTTTTTAAATTTTGAGATCAATTCTTTCAAATTACTTTTATCTTCATCCTTGATATCATCTTCTGAAACTAAAGATTTAGGAGACAATAACCGATAATTTGTCTCAGGACAACCCTTCTCTTCATACTCTCTGGCTTTTATAATAATGGTCTCTGCGATCTGTTCCGGAGTACAATAAGTACTGTCAATGACTAGGTTATAGTTGGAATAATCCATATAATTTAAATTATAAATTTCTTTATAACGTATCTTTTCTGTATTCGCACGTTCTGCCAGTAATTTGACTGCTTCCTCTAAAGAACGATAACTTTCCTCCACACCTCTAGTGTCTAGCATCACCCGTTTTGCTGCAACTTCAAGATCAACAGACACAAACACTTTAAAGGATTGTTCTACAAAATGCCAAGCTAGTCTAGAGTCAAATATGATATTCTTATCTTTATTTTCTCTGGATATCCTGGCAGTAGCATCATCAATCATATTATCATATTTATGATCACTTCGCATCAGCTGGTTTAATTCCAGAGTGGTCATATTCATCTGTCTTGCCAATTCTCTTTGAACCTTACCTGTAGAATATATTTCAAACTGATATTTTTCATTCAACAGTTTACAAATGGTTGATTTTCCGCTTCCTAGATTTCCTGTAATAGTAATATGCATGAAACTGTTCCTTCCTTTTAGACATAATACATTAAATTTTAGACATAATATATTGAATATTTATTATGTATTATATCCGATAGCAAGTCAGATGACAACCTTGTTTGAAAATATATCTCCTACTTCCGAAACCTGCTTTTCTTAACTTATCTCATTTTTAAATTATTTCTCTTTCAATTATTTCTTTTTCAAATTATCCCTTCTTCAAATT
>DUNZ01000040.1 GCA_012839085.1 Clostridiales bacterium | reverse complement strand
ATTCTCTATATTCCAAATCATTTAAGTAAACCTTGGGAACATGCAAAATCCCATGGGTTCCTTGCAATACTGGTGAAGTAAAGACCTCTCCTACCGGGATATTAACATCTGCAACACAGTTCTCAAATATTGTTTCTTTACTCCTATCTTTAATTGGATACAAGTTCACGTACATATCCGTTTCATTATCTCCAGCACCGATAATCCTAACATATTTTCCCTGGTCTAAGGCATCGATGATATTTTGCTGGATTTTTTGGTACTTAGCACTATCTAAGGTATTTACCTTAACTGTCTCCTTAAAAATAGCTTCGAAATCTTTCCCGATTTCCGGTATTGGATAAGCAATAATGGTAAAGGAGATTTCATCGGTCTTTAAATATTCTTTCTTTATAAAGTTATCTTCGTTATGGAATTCTACATAGAGTTTTTGCTGTCTCTTATCCAATTTGATTACCGTTTTTTTATCCTCCGGTGCAAAAAGCTCCTCACCAAAGACTTCAATCAGAGAAGGACCTGCATATACCCCTGCTATTTCCTTGTATTTTTCATATGAATTTCTGGTGCAAGCGATCATTCTCTCTTTAAAAGCCCTATTCCAGAATAACCCGATATCAAAACGATGATCATAATCATACTGCTTATTGGGGCTAGTGGCATGATAGCCTATTTTTAAATGCTGCTTTTTGTTCACCGCATTATAGGCAGCCCGATAAATGGTTGGCTCCAGTCCCATCTTTCTAAAATTCTCAATTGCAAACCTTACCATTCTCTCAAAACCAATCTGATATCTAATGTTCACAATGGACTTTTTACTCATATCAAGGCGATTGGCGATAAAGCCCAAACGAAATCCTTCCGTAAAGGTATCTGCCATGGCTCTTACTTCCTCCTCAGGAAGGGAATTGATGTACTGGGCTGTTTTTAGTTCGTTTTCCGTAATATAATCCCCAAATTGATATAAGTATCGTAAATCAGATAAATCAGAATCCATTATAATATCGGTGGCAAAAGTTAATTTGGTATCCAGCAATTCTCTGACTCTATGAGAAACTAAGATATCGCAGTAATCATACATAAAATCGTAGATGGCTCTTTTTACATCCTTATAGATAAATTCATCTTCCCATTCAAACATGTTGTAAATCTGGATAAGAAGTTCCAGATCAATGGTAAGTTCATAGAGTCTGTATTCATATGCATAAACAATGACGGAACGAAGCTCGGTATATAAAAAAGATAGTAATTTACCGAATTTATTCCCTAACTTACTACAAGCAAAATCCGGATTTGCATAACTACTATGATAGTTTTCACCTGTGATATCTTCATAAAGGGTACGGTTGATGGCTTGAAGTTCCTGCAGATTTAAGGTCTGGAAAGATCCATCTTCCATCTTAGTAACAATCCTTTTCACCATTAAAACAAAGGCTGCCGTTTTATGAAAATAATCAGAAAATGGTTCCTTGATATGATTTTCCCTCTCTATTTCAGCAATACGCTCCATTGCCAAATGATATCGTTCCCTAATGGCTTCATTTTCTTCTTTAAACAAATTCTTATAATTCATTTCTTTCATTCCTTTCTCTAACATCATCTATTATGGTAAATACAAATCTCTTCTTCCTAGTCCTTAATTAAATTCCCTTTTTCCAGGTCTTTTTGAATTAAATTCTTCTGATAATCCCATAAAACTCTGGAACCCAAGGGGGTTACTTCATTTCTTTTCATCAACTGAGACAAGGTAACCTTATGCTCCCTCCATGACTTTCCATCACTACCGGAATTAAGTAAATAAGGTTGTAATCGATCCAAGGTGGCTGCAAACTTGGCTTCTGCTGTCTTTCCTTCTTCAAACTCATCCCAAAGAGATCGCATCATCTTTGCCTGATCCTCGGGTAGCAGATTGAAAATCCGATCTGCGGCCTTTCGTTCTCGTTCCCTCTTTGATTCATTTCCCTTGGTATCATAGGCGTATGTATCCCCTGCATCAATTTCTACAATATCATGGATTAAAACCATAGTCATAGTTTTCATCAAATCAATTTCTTCATTGGCATACTCGCTTAAAATTACACACATTAAGGCCAAATGCCAGGAATGATCCGCATCATCTTCTCTTCGGCTTCCGTCCAAAAGATAGTTTTGTCTCACAATATTTTTCAGTTTGTCCACTTCCAAGATAAATTGCATTTGTTTTTCTAAACGATCCATTTTATCCTCCAAATCCTAATATATAGATAATCAACAAAAATATTAACATGAAACCATTAAAAAAAGCTCCCAGAATGGGATAGATATAGAAAATATCTTTTTTCTTAAAAGATTGATAGGATATATAAAATCCATAGATGGATAAGAAAAAAATAGCCAACCCTATGATCCCGATAACCAAACCGCCATTCCCTTGATTCATTACCGATATCACCGTACTGGCAATAAACCCTATCCATACCAATATCCCAATGATTGTAGAAGCAATTCCTAATTTGGGATGGTGTCTCCCAGAGAATTTAATCATATCTTTATCTTTTTTTGCCATACTCGACTCCCCCTTTACCTGCCCCTTTCTTTTCTATCCTTTTCCTGATCCAAGCATATAGCTTGAAGGTTAAATATCCTAATATTCCTCCTAGACTATTTAATAAAATATCATCTACGTCAAAAACTCCAACCTTCATTAGCATTTGTACCACTTCAACAGTTAGGCTGAATAAGATGCTGAGTATAGTGATTGAAAGAGAACTACGATAACGTTTATTCAGAAGGGATAAAAAAAATCCATATGGAGCAAAAGCCAAGATATTACCAAGAATATTTACAACAAAACTTTCTACACTTAATTTATTTCGATATATAATGAATCTTCTTATTTCTTTTAGAAAATCTAAATTATAGCGATAGTCATCTGAGATACAGCTTCTACCATAACGCTCACTAAAAAACAAAAAATAGGACAACAATATAATATATAAATAAAACAAAAGCCAGCCAGCCTTTGTGTAGTTCCTTCTCTTAATTTTTTTGCTCAATTTCATTCTCCATGCCTTTATTTTTTTCTTATAACATTAACCATTAGGGAATGATTTATTCACCATCCCATCACGATTTCTATGGATATTATAAATCAAATCCATATCCTAGTAAAGCATTAAAGGGGGATAATCAGGATCTTATCAAGGGCGAATATAATATCAAGAAATTTTAGACTATAAATATGCTTGTTTAGCCATAATATTCATATACTACAAAGAATAGAGAGGCGAATTTTACTTGAAACGATTCGAAGAATTATATCAGGAATTATTAGATGCAACCATAAATAATAAAGAAGAGGAATATTTAAGATCCCTGGATCCTTATGATGCCCATCAATTAGATTGCTTACTATATCCAGAAAAGCATCCCCTGGTTTGGCATTTGGGGGATTGTAATTGTGATGAAGATGATCCTCATTGCGTTAAAGTATGTCCATTTCATGCCATCCATCCAGACCAAAGTGGAAAACTACAAGTAGATGAGAGCCTTTGTTCCGGTTGCTCCTATTGCATACAAGAGTGTAGGGCAAAGAAATTAGCCCATAGTAAGGATGTCATTCCTGCTCTACAAGCAATTCGATCCCATAAGGGTCTGGTCTACGCTTTAATTGCTCCCGCCTTTTTAGGTCAATTTTCTAGTGATGTTACACCAGGTAAATTACGGAACGCTTTAAAAGAGGTTGGATTTGATGGAATGATTGAAGTTGCCTTGTTTGCAGATATTTTAACCTTAAAAGAGGCTCTGGAATTTGATGAGAACATAGTAACAGAAACCGATTACCAACTAACCTCTTGCTGCTGCCCTGTTTGGATTTCCCTTATACGAAAAATTTATCAAGATTTAGTGCCCCATGTTCCTCCTGCCGTATCCCCCATGATAGCAAGTGGAAGAGCTGTGAAAGTGATGCACCCAGATGCCCTTACCATTTTTATCGGTCCTTGCCTAGCTAAAAAAGCGGAAGCTAGGGAAAAGGACATTGCAGGTGCCGTAGATTTTGTTCTTACCTTCCAGGAAATACAGGACATCTTTCAGGTGATGAAAATCAATCCCTCTGAAATGGAGGAAAGTGAAAAGGATCACTCCTCCCGAGCCGGACGTATCTATGCTCATACAGGAGGGGTCAGCGAAGCCGTGGCCGATACCTTAAAACGGCTAAATCCTAATCGAAAAATTTCAATTCGAACTCAACAAGCGGATGGAATCCCTGCTTGTAGAACTATGATGAATGATATCCTGTCTGGTAAGACCAAGGCCAACTTCTTTGAAGGAATGGGTTGTGTTGGGGGGTGTGTTGGAGGACCTAGGGCTCTGATTCCCCATGAAGAAGGTAGAAAAAATGTTGAAGAATACGGTAAAGCGGCTCCCTATCCTACCCCCATCGATAATCCTTATGTAATCGAATTATTACACCGTCTTGGATTTGATACCGTTGAGAGCCTATTAAAAGAAAGTGACATTTTCACTAGAAGTTTTGAATAAGCTTAAGGGCACTGGATTTCCAGTGCCCTTACAAGTTTCGCTTTTAAAACATATTCTTCTTAATTAATAACTAATAGCTAATATACACTCCAGTGGTTGTGAAATTATTCGGTGCAGTATTTCCACTTTCATCGATAATTTCATTCTTTATTACATCAATTCTTAGATAGGTGTTATTTTTCGGTACACCACCTAAGGTGATAATCACAGTATTACCACTTACGGATACGGTATGTGGCATCTCAAACTGGTTGGTACCATCATATTGTGTTACTTTAAATGCCATAGTACCTTTGATTGGCTCTGAAAAGATTAGTTTAACAATATTCGGAGTCTTCTTATCAAATACTACTTGATCCGTAAAGTATGGTCTCTTGTTATCTTTTAAGAGAACATTGGTTGAAAACTCTAATATTTCTGTATAACTATTATTATATCCTTTTAGGCCTGTAATGGTAATCGGGCGTTCTACCGTAACATCAATGGAACCATCTGCTACCGTTAATAAAACGGTTGCCGCATTATTGGTATTATTAATTACTTGTGCGGATAGAATTGTTACACCCGGAATCCTATAGTTATTAATATTTTGAGCCGAATCGATATCTAATTTATTCGTAAAATGTAGAGTGATCTGGCTAAGGTTGGAGTCTGATTGTTTAATCAGATATGGTCCTGGTAATTCATTTGTAGTCTCACTGATGGTATTGACTACAATATCTCTACCTCCAAGACTTGGGTTTCCAAAATTATCATATACAAAGCCTTGTTCTAGAGTAAATTTATAAGTACCGACCATAGACATATTTGTCATTAATAATTTTACAACTTTCGGATCCGTACTTTCCATCTTGGTATATGAAATCATAGTACCGGAAATGATATCGTCGGTATTCGTTACTAAAATCGAATTAAATATACCTGAATTCCTGGATAAGGTTACATCCTCATTATAAGTAAGAGTCAGTATGTTGCTTGTTGGATCAAACTGCGATGTAATCAATACTGGATTTGTCTTTTCAGCAGTAAAATCGACTGTAAAGCTTCTAAGTTGATTAGCAAAATTATCACTTGGATCCACATTATAACCATTCCAGTAAGCTATGGATACGGTCTGCATACCTTCGTATTTTAAATATTGATCCGGTATTGTAAAGTTTACTAGTTTGTTATTTTCAGCGTCCACGGTACCTATAATAAAAGATCCATTATTTATGGTTATCATACCAGGGGACTGGATTGCCCGATCAAAGGCTGCTGTTAATGTCTTATAACCTGTACGGGTGATTGAATATGGTCTTGCTTGAGGTCTCTTTGTAATATCCGTAAATACATTGGTTGTTAATGTATAATCCTTTGGAATATTACCAGATAAATCTTTAATACCTGAAATGGTAATGGTGAATATTTTACCATAATCAACAGCAGGTATTTTACTTAAATTAATGGATATGGATTTTTTATCCTTGCTAATTACATAATTTAATTCATTATCTAATATTCTTAGAGTACTTTGATCAACCGTAGTAGAAGTACTGGTAGGTACTAAGGTAGGGTTTGAAACTTTAAAATTGGAAAAGTCAATAGTTTCAGAGAATGTAATTGTAGTTATCATTCCTGTATCATCAAGGGATACCTCTGATATAAAAGGAGGAATAACATCAATATATGTAATATGTTTATAGTATGGCTCTAATGCTAGTCCATCCATAGTCTTAATGTTTTCTGAGAAACTGATTCCATACTGACCATTTAACATGTTTTCCGTTTTAATCGTTAAGGTTTTCATATCCGATGATAAGGATGCAGTCATAGCACCAGGATCTTCTGCTAAAACTCCCTTAGTATCTTTTCTCAAGGTTACTTCAATGCTATCTTTCCGTAACCGATTGTTAGAATCTATAATGGTACTGCGATTGACCGCACTATCAAATACCACTTTTATTTCATCTGAATTTACAATCTCTACAGAGTTCACAGTGGCACTAGGACCTACGACTTCGATTATAATGGCATCATCTACTATACTAGTAGCTGCAGCCTTTGCTGTAGATTCTTTTGCCGCTGTTGCTTTTAAAACAACCTTTCCTACTTTAACTGCTGTAACGATTCCACTGGAACTGCTATCAATTCGAATGCAGCTTGCATCTCCACCACCAACGGACCAATAGGTTTTATCCGTTGAATTGCTAGGTATGATGTCACGATTAAAATTAAATTTTTCTCCCAATTGAAGTATATGAGCTCCATTCACTTCTTTGGCATTGTTAATTTTAATTCCCGTTGCTGGAATCTTAACCGTTACACTACAAGAAATTGTTGTTGACTTACCGTTTGGATAAACAATCTTGCATTTTATTGTTGCGGAACCTTTATCCACCGAAGTTACTAAACCTTTACTATTAACCTTAGCAACTTTAGCGTTTGAGGAAGTCCACTTATATGTACTTTTATCAACTTTGTTTTTGATTTCTAGTTGGTGGGTTTCCCCTACCCCAACAATTTCAATTTTGCTTTCCTTAAATGCTGGAGTTGCAGCACTAACGGTGATAACATTCTGGCTCCAGACAAATGGAATCAATAAGAACAAGATCAGAACGACCATTATTCTATGTCCATGGCGTTTTTTCATTCATTTATCCCTCCTAAGTTCTTTACCACATTTACCCTTTGGTAACATTTATCTTCTACTATATAAAGTATCATAACCGTAATAATATGTCAAAATATTGTCGAATTGTTTAAATATTTCTTACATACCATTTTATGCCTGTGTATCAACTATTATTTGGAGTTTTTTATTTTGCATCCAAATGTTCTCTTTCACGCGGTTCCAGTTCTTCAAACTCTTTTTTCTCATTGGTGATTTCCCAATGGATTAAAAGAGTTAAGGACGCTCTAAGGATAATAATACCTGCTACAAGGAAGATTTCTTTCCAATCTCTTACCACAACAGTTCTTAGAATCTCGCTACCCAGTTTAAACTCCAATCCCATGGACATACCCTTAGCTAAATTTAGACGGGTAAAAGGATTTTTCCTAAAATAATTGTAGATACCGATGATTCCAGATAAAATTAAAACAAAAACTCCCATAAATTCAAATACTAAAATTGCTCCTTCTGCTACGAAAGCTAGTATGTCATGTAATCTTTCCATTTCTGTCTCCTCTGTTCCTTAAGCTTGTTAATTTACAACTTTGTTTTTTCATAGTTCATACGTTTGCAAAATACGTGATCTCTTGACATTACCTGCAGATACACCTGTTCCACCTGATAAGCAAATTCTTGCGTAGAATATTTTCTAACTTTGTCCATTGCATTTTTGCTAAAGTCAGTGTTTTGGTTTCTAAAAAGCACACAATCTAAAGCACAATGTAAGCCCTCCTTATCCGTAAATGTGTAGCCATTATAACCTTCTTCGAGAATATCATCCAAGCATTTATCCTTCTTTGCTACCACCGGTAATCCTGAAGCCATTGCCTCAATATAGGTAAGGCCTTGGGTTTCACTTTGAGAGGCGCTGACGAATACATCGCCCATCCTATAGTAGAGACCAATAATATCCCAAGGTTGTGCTCCCGTGAAAATAACACGATCCGAAATATGGTATTCTTTCACCAATTCCTCCAGTTTTTCCTTGTCTGGTCCACTCCCCACAATTACAAATTTTACATTGGGTCGAAGATTCATATATTCTGGCATTGCCCGGATTACTTCTTGCAAATTCTTCTCCTGAGAAACTCTTCCTAAATATAAAAGTACTTTTTCATCTTCTTTAATTTCGTACTTTTCTTTTAATCGATCAACTTCTTCTTTGGTATAATTATCAGGCTCAAATTTACCAAGATCAATTCCTGTTGGAACAACGGATATGTCCTTATGCACACTATATTTTAACAGTAATTCTTTCGTTTTTTGTGTTGGTACAAGCACCTGTTCCACAGTATTACAGCAGATTTTTGAAAATGTTCTTACAAATGATTTTGCTCTACGGTCTAAGGCTTGGATATGTGTTAAATAATGGGTATAGTCTTCATAAATCGTATGATAAGTATGAACAATGGGAAGTCTTAACTCCCTTGCCATAATTCGTCCAAAGATTCCCAGGGAAAATTCTGTATGCGTATGAATAATATCAAGGTTTAATTTTCGAATTATATTGGCTAACTTTGGTTGATAAAACAAACCAACCCTACGCTCCGTAATTAAGGCAAAGGGAATGCTAGGAACCCTAAATACATTGTATTCATGCTCTGGTGCTCCTGGTGTCTTAGTCGTAAAAACATATACATTGTGTCCCCGCTTCTCCAGTTCTTTCTTCAGCATATAAACAGAAGTAGCCACCCCATTGATTTCTGGATAGTAAGTTTCCGTAAATAACCCCACATTCATACATATCCCACCTTCCCATAATCCTTCCAAATACCTATATACTATTTTTATGAAAACCTATCCCATATTCCCAATTAATCATATGATATTATCGAAAAAAAGTAAAGATGAATCCGATTTATTCACAGGATTAAATGTATTATTTCGTCGTCTTCATGCATCATACCAAAGAAGCTAATAACTATCACGATTCGCTTGATTAAAATGCTCTTATAAATATCACTGTCCTATAAGACAAAATAAGCTGTAAGTATAAAATTAGTATTACCAAAAGTGAAAATGTTAATAAAATTGCTATCAAAGAATAATCCTCTCATGAATGAGTTTCTTTCGCCCATTTCTTAGGGATAGAAAATCAAAACCGTACTAATTTAAGGAAAATTTTCTAGTTTATAGAACTTTTACTTTATTTTTTTATAAATTAGAATTATAATGAGATAATAGTATATAATTAAAAATATAACGAAAGGAAGATGCATCATATGAAGAAGTTTGGTAAATTCGTATTTGGTACTCTTTCTGTAGCTACAATCGCAGCAGGTGCCTACTATCTGTATAAAAATTATATTAAAGAGGACGCTTCCGATGATTTTGATGACTTTGAGGATGATTATGAAGATTTTGATACAGAACTAGAGGAAGAGGATGATAAAGTAAACGAAACAAGAGAATATGTTTCAATTAATATTACCACTGACGAAAAGGAAGAAGCTCCTGAGGAAACTGAGGCAAGTCTTGATAATCCCGACGAAGAAGAAAGACCTGAAGCTGATCAATAGAAGATAAATAAGTTGAGGGCTATGGATTAAACAACGAGGCAACGGCTTTGCGTGAGGCTGAGCAATAGATAAATATGTCGACCAAGACATTCAAAAAGGTTCTTGTTTGAAATCCCATCCTATTGGGATTTTACAAGAACCTTTTTTATTATCATTTAATTATTATATTCTTGGATAAAGGACTTTAATGTTGCCTTTAATCCATCATAATTTAATGATTGATAGGTGTTTTCCTTAAGCCTATCCTCATCTACTGATTGCACCTTAATAAAATTTTCACCAATCAGAATATTAACCCATATCCCTTGATCCATATTTTCACTTTGGTCTTTCGAGGTATTTACATCAAGGGTTGAATCGGTTACAGGTTCAAACTGATGATCCTCCATTCGATCAAAGAAATCCTTGACTTGCTCATAATCCTCTAAAATTAAAACTATATTTTCTTCGTCAGCAGTTATTTTCAAAGAACGGATATCTTCCAACTCGAAACCACTAATCTCCTTAAAACTAAGATAAGATCTATCCTGATCCAATTCATTTTCCATTTCATTCTTAGTCTTTTCTTTATTTAATGAAATATGATATTCAATTGCCTCATCTATTACTTCACTCTCTGGAACACCGGCAGCTGTTAAGGATACTTCCATATTAACCTGCTTTTCTTCCGCCTTCCCAATGCCTTCTTCCACCGAATCAAATGCTGCAAAATCAGAACTATCGTCCTGGGTCATTTCCATACCTTTTTCTTCTATCTCAGATCCATCACTGCCACTATAGATACTCCTCATGTCTGCTATGTTCCTATCTAATTCAGAAGATTTGCTATCATTTTTTGCAGAATCTTTAGAGCCAATGGATGACATCCAATTAGAACCTGCTACAAGAATTATTGCTGCAGCGGCGAGAGCAGCGATACTAGTTGCGTATTTCTTCCAACTGACTATCTTATTCCTATGATTTATCTTTGAACTATCCTCAGAGCGATTGCTTTCTTTTTTAATAGCTTCTAAGGTTCTATGGATTAACTCTTCTGAGACACTGATACCATCTTGTTCAAGAGAAGTGTTCAGATGTGACCTTATTTCTTTGTCAAAAAAATTATCATCAAATTTATTATATTGTTTACTCATCTGAAATCCTCCCTTCCAATATCACTTTTAACTTTTGTCTGGCTCTAGATAACCTGCTTTTTGCCGTCCCCTCGGCAATATTTAAGACTTTTGCGGTTTCGGCAATCGTCATTTCCTGAAAATAAACGCAGATTACAACATCCTTGTATTTGGCAGGTAGAGACAGAACCGATTTCTTAATCAAATCTCTTGTATCTTGATTTTCTATGTCATCATAATCCGATGTACTAACAATGGAATCCTCTTGATATTCCATCATGGGAACAACCCTTCGATTCCACGCACTTTTCAAGAAATCTTTACATGTATTAATGGTAATTCGAATAATCCATGTTTTAATGTTTGAATTTCCTTCAAAAGTAGAAAGCTTCTGATTCACTTTAATAAATACATCTTGAAAAATATCTTCCGCTGTATGAGAATCCTTGACATACATATATGCTATCCGTAGTACATCATTACCATATTGCCTAATCAGGGTTTCTATATCATAAGCAGGTACTTTTTCTAAGAGGTCTTCTTTATTTTCTTTCTGCATCCTTTTATCCCCCTAATATACCTTTAAATATAATGAATGTATCAATCCATTGCATGATTATAATATAGTATACATGGACTGGCAGACAATGTAAATGATAAAATGGATGCACACAAGATGGTTACTTTACAATCATTAGACGCTAGTTTCGCTGATTATGTTCCAATTATATTAAAAATATTCGAGGTAATTTTTCCCTTCTACAATAATCAACAAAAAATACCCCTAGTCTATCATCAAATCATAGATCTAGGGATATTTTTATTGTTTCCTTTGATTTAAGAAAAAGGAAATATAAGTACACAGTTATACAATTCTTATCTTGAAAGGCGTATGGACATATCATATAAATATTGATCGATATCTTTTGTCATAGCTAAAGCTTCTTCAATATCATAATCCACATATCCACCATTTTTATAGGCTACGATACGGTTGCTAGCTCCACTGGCCAATAAATCTACGGCTTTTGAACCCATAGCTGATGCAATTACACGATCTCTTGCCGTAGGACTTCCTCCTCTTTGTGCATGGCCGATGATCGTTGCCCTAGTCTCCATACCAGTGGCCGCCTCTATTCTTTTAGCCATGCCGTTAGAATCACCGACTCCTTCTGCATTTATAATAATATAATGCTTTTTCCCCTTTTTCCGTTTTTCAATAATGCTGTTAATAATCCGCTGTTCATCATTATCATAACGTTCCGTAATTAGAATATCTTCTGCTCCATTGGCAATTCCACACCATAAAGCAATATAACCGGCATTTCTTCCCATAACCTCAATAATGCTACATCTTTCATGGGATGTTGAGGTATCCCTAACCTTATCTATGGTCTGCATAGCTGTATTTACCGCTGTATCGAATCCAATGGTATATTCTGTACAACTTATATCCAAATCTATGGTTCCTGGAACCCCTACGGTATTCACTCCTCTTCTGGCCAGTGCCTGTGCTCCTTTAAATGAACCGTCACCACCAATTACCACCAAACCATCAATTCCATGCTTTTTACATACCGCAGCTCCTTTGTCCTGTCCCTCTGGTTTTACAAACTCAGGACAACGAGCAGTATATAGAACCGTACCACCTTTTTGAATAATTTCAGATACACTTTTGGATTCCATATCTATAATATCTTCTTCTAATAGACCATTATAACCTCGTCTAATTCCCTTTACCTGGATCCCTAGATCCAAGGCTGAACGCACTACTGCACGAATTGCGGCATTCATCCCTGGCGCATCTCCGCCGCTTGTTAAGACACCTATTGTTTGTATTTTTTTCTCCATACCTTTCCTCCAGACTAAATAAATCAAATGTATTCTAATGTATTTTCCGCTTGTTTTCAATGGATTTTTCTATAATTCGAATATTTTCTTCCCCATATTTATTAATTAGCCGTTGTAGCATATGTTCATCCGCTTTTACATTTTTACTCTTAGGAAGTCTTTTCATGCATCTCTCCTCTTCACAATAGATGATTACGGTGTCATTTCCATCATATTCACCGAGGATAGAATATAGAGTTTCTTCCTCCTTTTTGAATTCATCCACATTCTTATATTTAATCCAAACTTCCTGTAATATTCTTTCAAATGGTATAATTTCCTGGCAAATCAGTTTTGCAGCCTTTTCTTCTTCCACCGTTACCTTACCACGAACGAATATCTTTTGATCGGGTTCGATAAGATGTTTGTATTTTTCAAAATCTCGGGGAAATAGAATCACTTCAACGACCCCAAACAAGTCCTCTAAAGTTATAAAGGCCATCATGGCATTATTTCTTGTGGATTTCACTGTTTTAGCCGTAACCATTCCACCGATGATTTCTTCACTACCGTCTACTACTTTCGGATGATTGGTTTCCTCGTCAATCACAAAATTATTGGAATAAGCAGTTACATTTTTTTGAATACGCTTCTCATAAGCTTCCAAGGGATGCCCACTAACGTAGATACCCAAAACTTCCTTTTCTAAAGCAAGTAGCTGATCCTTACCATATTCACTTACCTCAGGCATTGTTAAATCATAAGCCTCTTCTGTACTCATATCCGCAAAGTCAAATAAGGACATTTGGCCAGTTAGGGATTTCTTTTTCTCCTCTGCAACCTGATCCAATATCTGAACATAACTCATCATCAGCTGTCTACGATTGGGATGAATAGAGCTAAACACCCCAGCCTTAATAAAACTTTCCACTGTCCTTTTATTGACCTCTTTACCTGATAAACGCTTAGCAAAATCTTTTAAGCTAGTAAAGGGTCCATTTTCCCTTCGTTCTGCTACAATGGCATGAATGACCGGTTTTCCTACGCCTTTAATGGCAGATAAGGCATAGCGGATGGAACCATGGGAAACCGTAAATACAGCATCGCCCTCATTGATATCCGGAGGTAGTATCTTGATGTCCATCTGCCTACAGGTGTGGATATATTCCGAAACTTTCCCTGGATTATCAATAACAGAAGTCATAAGAGCCGCCATAAACTCCACAGGATAATAGCATTTTAAATAGGCTGTTTCATAGGATACCATAGCATATGCCGCCGCATGAGATTTGTTAAAGGCATATTTGGCAAAATCTATCATCTCATCAAAAATATGATTGGCTACTTGTTCCGATATCCCATTGTTGATACAACCAGGAACCCCTTCTTCTTCATTTCCATAGACAAAAGTTTGTCTCTCCTTTATCATTACGGATTCCTTCTTTTTTGACATGGCACGACGTACAAGATCACTACGCCCATAACTGTAACCTGCCAAATCTCGTACAATTTGCATTACTTGCTCTTGATAAACAATACAACCATAGGTTGGTGCTAAAATAGGCTCCAGTTGCGGACAATCATATACAATATTTTGGGTCTCGTTTTTCCCTTTGATGTATTTGGGTATAAAGTCCATGGGTCCCGGTCGGTATAGAGCAATTCCCGCAATGATATCTTCTAGGCTTCGAGGTTTCAATTCTTTCATGAAACTCTTCATACCTGCACTTTCCAACTGAAATACTCCTTCTGTTTTTCCAGCCGAAATCAAATCATAGACTTTACTGTCATTATAATCAATCCTTTTGATATCAATTTTATGCTCATCATCCAGATTCTTATTAATCAATTGTACTGCGTTTTGTATCACTGTTAAAGTCCGAAGCCCTAGGAAATCCATCTTTAATAGTCCCAATTCTTCTAGGGTAGTCATAGGAAACTGAGTGGTCACTGAATCATCGGAAGACCTAGATAAAGGAACAAACTCATCCAGACTTTCCTTACCAATCACAACACCGGCTGCATGCATGGAAGTATGCCTTGGCAATCCCTCCAGTCGTCTGGACATATCAATTAAATATTTCACTTCCGGATTTTCTTCGTATTCCTTCTTTAATTCGGGATTCAACACCAGTGCTTTATCAATGGTAATTCCCAGTTCAGTAGGTATCATCTTGGCCACCGTATCCACCTGTGCATAGGGAAGATCCAGTGCCCTTCCCACATCACGGATAACAGCCCTGGCTGCCATGGTACCAAAAGTCACAATTTGAACCACTTTATCTTTGCCATACTTATTGGTAACATAATCAATGACTTCCTGCCTTCTCTCAAAACAAAAGTCAATATCGATATCTGGCATGGTTAATCGTTCCGGATTCAAAAAACGTTCAAATAAAAGATTGTATTTAATTGGATCAATATCGGTAATCCCTAGGGAATATGCCACGATGGAACCAGCCGCACTACCTCTACCTGGTCCAACCATAATATCGTGATCCTTTGCATATTTAATAAAATCCCAAACAATTAAAAAGTAATCAACAAAACCCATGCTTTGGATGGTTTCTAATTCATATGTTAAGCGATTGTTTAATTCTTCCCTGATTACATCATACCTCTGTTTTAACCCTTCTTGACACAAGAGCTTTAAGTACTCATAGGCATCGTAGGGTTTTGGAACCGGGTATACTGGGAGTTTGTATTCACCAAATGTAATTGTTACATTACAGCGTTTTGCTATCTCATAAGTATTTTCCAAGGCCTCTATGGCATAGGGGAAAACCTCCATCATTTCTTCCGGTGATTTTAAATAGTATTGTCCGCCATCATAGCGCATCCGATTTTCATCCGATACTTTTTTCTGGGTTTGAATACAAAGGAGAATATCATGGGACTGAGCATCCTCTTCATAAGTATAATGAACATCATTGGTGGCAATTAAGGGGATTCCCGTATCTTTTGACAACCTTAAAAGCCCTTGGTTTACAGATTTTTGCTCTGCCATACCATGATCTTGTAATTCCAAAAAGAAATTATCCTGACCAAATATATCCCTTAGTCTGCAGGCTGCTTTCTTAGCCTCCTCATAAAATCCTTTCCGAAGAAGCCCCGATACTTCTCCAGCCAGACAGGCACTTAAGGCAATAATCCCCTGGTGATGCTCTTGCAAAACCTCAAGGTCAATTCTTGGTTTATAATAAAAGCCTTCAAGAAAACCTTTTGAAACAATTTTCATTAGATTTTGATATCCGATATTATTTTCTGCCAAGAGAACCAAGTGGTGGTAACGTTCCTCCGAAGCACCAATTTCCCTGTCAAATCTAGAATTGGGAGCAACATATACCTCACAGCCGATAATTGGCTTAATCCCTTCTGCTATACAAGCTTTATAAAAATCAATTACACCATACATAACCCCATGATCGGTGATTGCCAGGCTGTCCATTCCCAGCTCTTTTGCTCTTAACACCATTTCCTTTATCTTCCCCGAACCATCCAGAAGACTATATTCTGTATGTACGTGTAAATGTGTGAAATTCATATTTCTACCCCTTCCATTTCGAAGACGATATTTTAGCAAAATGAGAAATCCCAAAGTAAGGGATTTCTCACCTATATATCTAATCAATCCAATTCAAGTATAAGAAACAGGTCACTTGGCTCCAATTTAGCATATCTACCAGTCTCTTGGCTGCATTTCAGACATAGTTACCAGTCTCTTGGTTGCATTTCAGACTTAATTACCAGTCTCTTGGTTGCATTTCAGACTTAATCACCAGTCTCTTGGTTGCATTTCAGACCTATTACCAGTCTCTTGGTTGCATTTCAGACCTATTACCAGTCTCTTGGTGGACGTTCTGGATCAATAACATCTTCCACTGCAAATAAATCTGCTAACCGTTCTGGGAATTGTAGCATCGCCTGTCCGTCTAATGGCCTTCTTGTCATTCTCACATAGTCATTTTTGATATGCATCCATGGTTCTTTATATACGCCACAGAAGAAGTCAAAACCATTTTCTTTTAAGATCATATATTTTTCACTACTATAAGTTCCCATGGTAGTTTCGATATCAACCCCATAAGGGAAAATATAAACATCTGTGGGTCCAATAATTGGAGCCACTTCCTTCATCCATCTCTCAGTATCTCTGCGGAAATGATCTACTGTAATTTCGTAGGAGTTTTTATGTCCCCAACTATGGGAAGCGAATTCCCATCCATCTTCTTTAAGAGCCTCTACAACCTTTTTGGCAGTCTCTACATCCTGCTGGTATGTTGGTGAAGTAGGATCGTTGGTGCGATAACCCAATACTCCTTCATATCCTGTTAAGGCTAAGATTCCTTTGGCTCCCCGGTAAGAAAAATCCGGATGCTCTTCAATAAATTCATCCAAAATCGGAACAATATCAAATGGGCCAGTCACAACACTACCATCATCCAATATCATCTCACAAGTAGGTTTTCCATCTTCGCCAATCACAATACGACTAGCAAATCCGTCACCCTCCATATAATCGTAATAGTTAACATCATCCTGAGATAATACAAATGGTTTCTTACCCTTGGGCAGATATATTTCCTGTGCCACAAATTTGGTACTACCATCCTCTTGCTTTTCTTTTTTTGCAATGTCGTGGATACTTACCAATACATAGCCATCTTCATACATTTTCTCCATCATCTTTTTAAACTCATAGACGGTAGTCATATACATATTGTAGCCTGTTTGGTCATATTCACCATCAAAGGCTTTGGAATTATCCGCAATCAGAGAGTGAAAGAAAATATGATTAAATTGTGTTACCGAGGTATAAGAACCGCCATAAAGAACAAGACTGCTCTTTTGATTTTCATATTTTTCAATCGCCTGGTTAAGTTCAGTATATACGCTAAAACTACCTTCTGCCCCTTGGTAACTTTTAATTAGTTCAATGGCACCATCATAATCATACCCTAATGCCAGCCGATCTGCCTTAGCAATTAAATCCTTTCTTTCCTGAATTTCCTGTTGAAGACGTTCCTGTTCTTTTATAATTTCCAATTCTTCTTCAGATAAATTATTATTCTTGGAGTTGTCCTTATCTTTCTGATCCTCCCCATCTTTAGAATCCTTATCATCGGAATCCTCCGTATAATCAGTGTCATCTTGACCTCCTGGTGCCTTTTGTGTACCTAGGAAAAGAAAATAAAGCCCACCGGCACACAATAACAATATAAGTTCAACAAGCAGAATTCCTTTTAATTTTCTACTATGATTTTTTCTCTTTTTAAGTTTGTTCATGTTCTTTTTGTTTTCAGCCATAATAAATCTTAAACTCTCCTTTTCTCTATAGCTTTTTAAGAATTTCCATAACCTTTATCTTTTCCATATATTACTTCAAAGTCTTCGATAAAACTATATTTATGAATCGTTCAGATAAACCTTATATCCATGGATCTCTTTTCAATCATCTAATTTTCTTGCTCGTCTTATAGATAAAATAATTTTCTTACTCATCTTATCGATAAACTATTATCCATAATCATCTCTTAGATCATCTAATTTACTTACTCACCTTTTAGATAAACTAATATCCATGGTCGCCTTTTCGATCATCTAATTTTCTTGCTCGCCTTTTAGATAAACTAATATCCATGGTCGTCTTTTCGATCATCTAATTTTCTTACTCCTCATTTAGATAAAACTATTGATAATTTTCAGATAAATATCATGGTCATTCGGTATATGAAATTCAATCCTTTATTTCTTATATTATATCACATTGCTACTAGGTTTTCTTTACAAAATATTTAAATTTTCATTCTTACTTATTAAAATACTTTATTTTTCGAAATTTATAAGCTAACAAAAAGAAACATTATGTAAGTTCTTACGACATTTTACATTGATTCCTTTTAACTCCATAATAATCATAAAAAGGGCTCAGAATTTCTGTGCCCTTTCTTTTGCTTACTTACTACTTAAATATTTTTCAATATTTTCTATTGCTGCTTCTTCATCCGGACCGTCTGCTGTTACAACAACGGATTCCCCAGCATTGAGTCCAAGACTCATCATTCCCATAATACTCTTTGCATTCACACGTTTTTCATTACTTATGACATGTATGCTACATTCATATTGGCTTGCCACCTGAACTAATAATGCAACCGGTCTAGCCTCCAACCCGGTAGGAATCTTAATGACAATTTCCTTAGTGATCATGATTATTTTCCTCCTTATGCTCCCGTATCTGTTCTGCTATCATACTTAATTTTCGTAATCTATGATTAACACCGGATTTTCCAATCGGTGATATCAGCATAGCACCTAATTCCTTTAATGATGCTTCCGGATGCTCAATTCTTAATTTTGCAATTTCCTCCAGCCCTTCTGACAAGTCATGAAATCCCATGGTGTCTCGGATATATAAAATATCTTCAATCTGCTTTGAGGCTGCCGTTACCGTCTTATTGATATTAGCTGCCTCACAATTTACTTGTCGATTAATCGAATTTCGCATCTCTTTTAGTATTCTCACATTTTCTAAATTCATTAAAGCCACATGAGCTTCCATAACATTCAATAAATCAACAATCTGAGAACCTTCTTTTATATAGACTACATAATTTTTCTTTCTCATTATAATTTTAGCATCAATATTAAATGCTTGAATTACATCCCGAAGTTGGGCGGCTTTTTCCTCATCAGCAAAGACAAATTCTAAATGATAAGCCTTTTTGGGATTACTCATGGAACCAGAAGCCAAAAATGCACCCCGGATAAATGCTCGTTTGCAGCAAGATCGTTCAACAATGATATGATCCGGCCTAGCTAACTCTCCACCGGGAATACTTTCATTTGATAATTTAGTTGCTTGGAGTATCTTATTTATTCCTCTGATATCCTTAATTATAAGATTGTAAAATTGAGTCTTTTTCTGTTTTGGATGAAAACGAATGGAAATTTCCATATTTATATTAAATGTTTTTCGTATTAATGTAAAGTATTTTCTTGCAACATCCAGACTTTCCGTCTGTAATTTAAGATAATTTGAGGATTTATGTTTTCCTCCTCCTTGAACCAAGCGACCAATCATAGATAGAATGGCTGACAGTTCTGCAATTCTACAGTGTCTTGCACTGCTGATTTGTTGTGAAAGTTCTTCTTTTACATCTTTTGAAAATGACATTTTTACACCTGTACCTTCTAATTTCAATCATCCTTCTCAATATCCCTATGTTCGACCTTCAAACCATATTCCAAATGTTCCATACGTTTTGCGATTTCATTTACCAAGGTTACGGAACGATGTTTTCCACCGGTACAACCTATGCTCACTACCAACTGGTTTTTACCTTCTGCAATATAATGAGGGATTAAAAACTTCAGCATCTCTTCCAATTTGTCAAGAAATTTGCTTGCCGCCTCGGAAGCCAAAACATATTGATTCACTTCAGAATCTAATCCCGTTTTCTTCTTTAACCCAGGTATGTAAAAAGGATTTGGTAGGAATCTAACATCAAAAACCAGGTCAGAATCTACTGGAATACCATATTTAAACCCAAAGGAAAGCATAGTAATGATAAAATTACTAAATTTCTCGTCATTGACGTAGATTTTATTAATCTGTGCCTTTAATTCCCGGATTAGTAAATGGCTTGTATCTATGATATAGTCCGCTTTCTTTCGCAAAAACTCTAACTGCTCTCTCTCTAACTGGATCCCTTTGTCCACCCTGCCTAGTCCAGAAAGTGGATGATTTCGCCTGGTCTCTTTATAACGCTTGACCAATACTTCAGGAGCACAATCCAAAAACAGAATTTCATAGGAAAATCCCGATTGCTTGATATCATTTAATACATGATCCAACTCCCTAAGTGCATGTCCACTACGAATATCCAACCCTAGAGCAACTTTACTTTGTTTTCCCTGTAAAATTAGCCTGACAAATTTCTTAACCAATTGGATTGGCAGGTTATCGACGCAAAAATACCCCGCATCCTCCAACATTTTAAGGACAGAACTTTTTCCTGCTCCGGACATACCCGTAACGATTACAAATCTCATAATTTACCCAAGCCTTTCTATCTATGCAATTGTACGTTAAAATGTCCCAGAAGTTTCACTTCCGGCTCTAAAGTTACCCCATATTTATCTTTTACAATTTGAATAACCTCATTTATTAGCCTAAGGAATTCTTCTGCGCTTGCATTATCTTTGTTAATTAAAAAGCCACAATGTTTCTCGGATACTGCAGCACCACCTATTTGAAATCCCCTTAGGCCAGCATCGCTGATTAATTTTCCGGCATAATAACCTTCCGGACGTTTAAAAGTACTTCCTGCGCTAAACTTATCTAGAGGTTGTTTTTCCCGTCTCCTAGCATTTAAATCTTGCATTCTCGCAAAAATTTGCTCTTGCTTCCCTTGGGCAAGTTTTAATTCTGCTTCCAGCAAGATCATCCTTCTTTTTTGCAGAGCACTGCTGCGATAACCCAATTCCAGTTCATCCTTTGGAATTTCAATAACCTTCCCGTCTTCATCCAAAACCCAGACTCTAGTAAGGCATTGCTTCATTTCACCGTCATATGCCCCAGCGTTCATTGTGACAGCACCACCTAAGGTACCCGGTATTCCCGCAGCAAACTCAAATCCGGTCAATTCCTTTCTTGCAATCTCATTGGCCAGTTTGGACAAAAGAATTCCTGCCTGTGCACGGACAATCCCATCCTCTGATATACCATAAGCGGAAAAATTATCACTCAGTTTCATGATTAAACCGCGGTATCCCTCATCCGAAACCAAGAGATTACTGCCGTTTCCCATGATATAATATGGTATCTCCTCCTGCTTACACAAATTGGTAACTTCTTCTATTTCATCAATGGTGGAAGGAGTTACAAAATAGTCAGCCTCCCCACCAATACGTAGCGTTGTATGATTTGCTAGTGGTTCCTTAGTCTTTATCTGATTTTCGCTTAATATCTGTCTTAGTTTTTCATAAAATTGCTCGTTCAATCATAACCTCCCAAAATACATCGTATCGTCACGGTATTTTAGATTACTTGATGATGTATTTCTTAACTCTGTCAAGCTAATCATACAATACTAATAAAATTTATTCAATACTTTGTCAATTATTCCAATAAGAGCCTAGCACTTCCATAAATGCCTGCATCATTTCCTAAGATGGCTAATTTAAAAATTTTGCTTTTTAAAGAAGCCATAACATAACGGTTGTAGTGTTTTTCCACTAATTCCGTAAGAATATTCCCAGCTTTGGAAACACCGCCACCAATGACAAAAACCTCTGGATCAATTACCTGGGCTACGTTGGCTAGACCCATTCCGAGATATTTGCAGGCCTGGTCTATAACTTCAGCAGCTATAATATCTCCTCTTTTTGCATGGTCAAAAACGGATTTCGCTGAAATATCCTGTAAATCTCGAAGACTTGACCCTCTTGTATCGGATTTTAGCTTCCTTTTGGCCAGTCTTACGATACCAGTTGCCGAAGCATATTGTTCCAAGCAACCGATTTTACCACAACCACAGCGATCCGTCTCCTCAGTATTTACCAAGAGGTGACCGATTTCTCCTGCCGCTCCATTACTACCCGGAAGTATTTTACCATTTAAGATAACCCCACCACCAACACCGGTTCCAAGGGTTATCATCAGCATATTTTTAAAGCCTTTTCCACTGCCCTGCCATTGTTCACCAAGGGCAGCAACATTGGCATCATTGCCAGCTTTGATTTTTAAACCAGTTAAATTCTCTAGCTCAGTTTCTATGTTAAAACTGGCCAAACCGAGGTTAGGAAGTTCCAGAACCTCTCCATCTTCTTTTACCGGGCCTGGAATTCCAACACCTACACCTAGGATTTCTTCTTTCTTTAGATGATATTCTTCTATCTTTTCGGTAACGAAACTAGCGACATCTCTTAAGATGTCCTTTCCATCATTGGTTCTTTTTGTTGCAAAACTCCATTTATGGAGTAGAGTACCATCGGAACGAAATAATCCAATTTTTACAGCGGTACCTCCGATATCCACCCCGAAACATAGTTGATTCATAACCCCTTAACGATCTCCTCTTTTTAAATTATTTGTAACACGATTATAAAGTTCTTGAGCTGCATTATAGCCCATTTTTTTCTGACGATAGTTCACTGCTGCCGCTTCGCAAATGATAGCCAGATTTCTACCTGGACGAATCGGTATGGAATGACAAACAACACGGTTTCCTAAGAATTCAATATACTGTTCTTCTAGGCCTAATCTGTCATATTGTTTTTCCTTGTTCCATTCCTCTAATTTAATAACCAAATCGATGGATTGTGTATTTTTTACGCTCTCTACACCAAATAAGGTCTTTACATCGATTATACCAATTCCTCGTAACTCTATAAAATGTCTTGTGATATCCGGTGAGGTACCAATAAGAGTTTCATCACTAACTTTCTTTATTTCAACCACATCATCCGTAACCAGACGATGGCCCCGTTTAATCAACTCTAAGGCAGCTTCACTTTTTCCAATCCCACTTTCCCCCATAATTAAGATACCTTCGCCATAAACATCGACCAATACACCATGAATTGTAATTCTGGGTGCCAATTCAACATTTAACCAGCGAATTACTTCCGCCATAAATGCGGAGGTTGTTTTGGATGAACGAAGTAAAGGGATGCCTTTCTGATTCGCCACCTCTATAAATTCCTGAGGAACTTCTATATTCCTGCAAAATACGATACAGGGTACTTTATAATCCATTAACTTACTCATAATTTTAACGGCATTTTCCTTACCCATTTGTTGCATATATGCCCGTTCCACATGTCCGATCACCTGAACCCGTTCCGAATCAAAATGATCATAAAACCCCGCCAATTGAAGCGCCGGTCGATTGACATCGGGCTGGGCAATCTTAATTGCATTAATGTCGATTTCTGGAGTACAATTCTCCAAATTCATCTTCTCTATTAATCGGACCAACTCAACAGTATACATTCCATCCATCCTTTCAGTTACAGTAAAATTATTTTTTAAATATTTATTCTAAAACAATTATCAAAATCCAAGGTCATTGTTTTGAAACAGAATATTAAAACAGGTCACAGATCATGATAAATATATCTATTTTAATATTGGCAAAGATATCTATTTTATAACATCTTATCATATATCTCTCAAACATGTAAATGGTTATTCATAGACTTAAATTTTTCATATTTCATTCTTGTGAAAAAAGAAATATACTGCTTCAGCTGCTTGTCGATTCATAGAAGGAACCTTCATCAATTCTTCTACATCGGCGGACTGAACTGCTTCCAGAGATTGAAAATGTTTCATCAAGGCTCTACGCCTAGTAGGACCTATACCCTTGATATCATCTAGAATCGATCGAACCTGTCTCTTTTGACGAAGGGATCTATGATATTCAATGGCAAAACGATGGGTCTCATCCTGTATTCTTGTTATTAATCGGAATAACTCACTGCTTTTGTCAATGGGAAGTTCCTGATTATTATAATATAGCCCTCTTGTCCTATGATTATCATCCTTAACCATTCCACAAACAGCAATGTTTAGATTTAATTCTGATAAGACTTTTAAAGCAACTCCTACTTGTCCCTTTCCTCCGTCCATTAAAATCAGATCAGGGTATTTGGTGAAACTTCCCAAAGCCTCATCCATTCCCTTTTCCCTTAATTCCTGCCGTTCTTTTATTCCATGGGTAAATCTTCTGGTCAAAACCTCATATAAAGAAGCGTAATCATCGGGACCTTGAACGGTTTTAATTTTAAACTTACGATAATCCGCTCTTTTGGGTTTCCCTTTTTCATAGACTACCATAGAGCCTACGGATTCAAATCCTGCCGTATTGGATATATCATAAGATTCAATCCGCTCAATAATTGGTAGGTCTAATAAATCGGCTAAGTCCTTAAGAGCTCCTGTGGTTCTAGCTTCTTGTAGCTTAATCTTTTCAATATCTTGATTTAAAACTATCTGAGCATTCTTTCTAGCCAGTTCTACCAGTTTTTCTTTGTCCCCCTTCTTAGGAACTTTAATGAAAACCTTCTGCCCTCTTAAGGAGGAAAGCCAATCAACCAATAGTTCTTCCTCATCTGGTTGGGCTCCTAGAAAGATTTCCTTGGGAATGTATGGTGTACCAGCATAAAACTGTTTCATAAAACTAGTCATTACACCTCCATCCGTCTCTCCTTCCACACCAGACAGATGAAAATGATCCCTACCGATTAATTTCCCTCCACGAATAAAGAAGGTTTGAACCACTGCCTCATCCTTCTCCCGAGCAAAAGCGATGACATCTCGGTCCATCTGATCGGTATTGGTTATCTTTTGTCGATTCGCTATTACCTTGACACTTTCAATTAAATCCCTATATTCTGCTGCTTTTTCAAACTCCAGTTTTTCAGATGCTTCCGTCATGTTTTGTTCTAACATTTTTAAAACTGGACTGTAATTTCCATTGAGAAATTCTAAAACTTGATTTATATTCTCACCATAATCCTTTTCTGAAATAAATCCCTGACAAGGGGCATCACACTGTCCCATATAATAGTAAAGACAAGGCCTTTCCTTCCCAATATCCCTTGGAAGATTTCGATTACAGGTACGAATCTTATATACTTTTCGCAAAAGATCAATAATATCCTTCACAGCGCCACCACCGGTATATGGTCCAAAATATTTTGCCTTATCTTTTTTCATCTGCCTGGTGGTGAGAACTCTCGGATATGCCTCGTTAACAGTAACCTTGATATAGGGGTAAGTTTTATCGTCTTTCAGCATGGTATTGTATTTTGGACGATGCTCCTTAATTAAGTTACACTCCAAAACCAAGGCTTCCAGCTCTGAGTCTGTAATTATATATTCAAAATGATCCATATGTTCAACCATACGTTGTATTTTAGGGCTCAGATTTCTACTGCTTTGAAAATACTGACGAACACGATTCTTAAGGCTAATCGCCTTACCTATATAAATAATCGTATCCTTATGGTCTCTCATTATATAGACACCGGGCTTTGCCGGTAATTTTTTTAATTCTTCCTCTATGTTAAACATACATTACTCCATTCCAAATCGAATAGTTATATATTTTATTCTATCTTAGCCTAATTATATCATAGAATAAATCCTTCAAACAATCATTAACAAATGTTAATCTTCTTAAGATTGAAAAAAGGCTCTTTTAAAATTGAAAGGGGTACACTGATATAACCTAAACACACTTGGTGCGTCTACATACCGATACAAGCACAGCTACTATCATTTGTCTGTCATTATCGAACATAGGATGTTCGCTTATGTCAAGACAAATCACAGTAGACCTACTTATAACGGTAGCTTACGATTATATCTGTGTACCCTTATATATGTGTAAAAGATGCTATTCAAACTACAAGAAGTTTATATCTATGACAGCTCTTCTAGCATTTCCTCTATGAAGATATCCTTCGTCAATATTTCCCTGAAATTAATCTTAATCAATACCACTGTCTTAGGCTTTCCCCTTGGTAGAGATTGCCTCTTTGGATAGCTCTTCCTAGATTTCCTCCTCTATCGTACTATCTTTCTTTGATT
>DUNZ01000219.1 GCA_012839085.1 Clostridiales bacterium | reverse complement strand
TTTTTTAATACGCTCTATTTTTTGTAGATAGAATTAATTAATATGTGAAAGTTCAATTAAAATAATTAATTGTTTTACGCATCAACTATAAGTAATCGATGTGTTATATGGATCCGTTTTTTGTTTTCACGGAATATTTGTGTAGATAATGCTGTTCGCTTGTAATTGTATATGGATTCATCTATTGTTCTGCCTGAAATCGAATTTCAGATAAAGAATATGGATATGGCTATTATTTTACAGGAATCCGAATTACAGATACGGAATATTTCGGAGCCTCGTAGATGAAGTCTTTCTTTACCTCGGTTGTGATTTCTGTAATAGATACCTTTTCCGGATCTTTTGACGAGTTGGTATCGGTAGGATTTTCAGCTTTAAAGAGAGAAACATTGGCAGTTCCTTCTTCGATTTCTAAATCCTTTATAGAAACAAGGACATTCTTGCTTTCGTCAGATACATTAACAATTTTAACAATTAAATCACCATTCTCATCTAATCCTGTTACCTGATAGATGGATTCTACCTGAGGTATGGTATAGGAAACCATTTTTATATCATCTAGATAACATTCAATTACATTGCCCTCTACTACAATTTTAATTTGATATGGTCGATTTGTTTCAACCTTGATGTTCTTTACAGTGGATGCGATTTGTCCACTCTTGGTACCAGCGGATATTTCCTCTAGGCAAGAGACGGTATTATTCCATCCACCGATATTCCAATGATAGGAATTGATACGATCTTTTACTGCAATCGGTATAAGGAAGCCTTCTGCACCAGAGGTTTTGGTTGCTGTTAAGGTGAGTGTATAATTGGTCCAATTTACATCACCAATATAGGCTACATCTCCAGTTAAGGTATTCACAGGATTTCCTGCATAACTTTGAACCAGTTGTCCATCTTCAATACTCCAGCTACCCGCTACCTGTTCCCAATTATTTAAACTATCGCTAGAAAAATCATCAACAAGTAATACTTCCTTGGTTTCGTTGTTTACAACCTTAATATCGTCAAACTTAGCTGCCGTAGCCCAGGTTCCAACACCAATTTTTCCGGAGAGAGTTTCCGAAGTTAAGGATTCCCCGATTAAGTTGGTTTCCAATACTTTGGAACTCTTATTATTGCCAAAGATTTTTTGAATATAATAATTGGCAGATCCCCATACATCATGGTTGTTAAACCAGATTAGGTCTGGTGTCCATTGTACCTGGGTGCTATTCCCGAAGAGAGGGGCATAGGATGCAAGTTTTACAATATCACCATTTCTTTCAAGTCCAGTCATATATGCAGCTTCTGCTAAAGCAGCCTCAGCTGTATTGGCTTTGGCAGCATATTCACCTAAAAATACAGGAACACTGTTTCTATCATATGAATCATAACGATTGGTATTGGTTAAGAACCAGGATGCTTCCATATAATAATGTTCATCTACCAAACCAGCATAATCATTACCATGAAGATTAATCTTGTTCCAGGCATAACGGTCGCCAGCCACTGGTCCGTTGGCTACAATCAGTTCAATATCTCCATAAAGTTCTGGATTATTTTTTGCAGCTTCTTCAAATGCAGCTTTAAATGCCTCATATCTAGAAAAATATACTTCTCCCCATTGTTCGTTTCCAATACCTATGTATTTTAAATCAAAGGGTTCTTCGTGACCCATTGCAATACGAATAGCTCCCCATTCGGTATCTGAACCACCGTTGGCGAATTCTACCAAATCCAAAGCATCCTGAATATACTGATTAAATTCCTCGGTTCCAATGTCAAAAGCCTGTGCAGGGGTACCAGTTCTTCTAGTGCCCTGAATTAAGCAAGAGAGTCCAGCATTAACAATGGGTATAGGTTCTGCTCCCAGGTCTTCACTTAACAGGAAGTATTCATAAAAGCCGATTCCATAGGTCATATAATATGGATTTCTGCTTGCATTGCTGCTACCCCATAGGTTGACTCCTAAAGGTCTAGTAGCAACATCGCCATAGGTTTTCTCTTCATTAATGGTAAATTCCAATCCATTTCCGATGGAATCTTTCCAATCATAAGCATCTTCCAAGGTTTTCCCTTCTACAAGACAGCCTCCGGGGAAGCGTAAGAATTTTGGATTTAATGCTTCTAGTTTTTCTCCAATATCTTTACGAATACCATTCTTTCTTCCTTTATAGGTATCTTGAGGGAATAAAGAAATCATATCCATCTCAACTGTACCATCTTCAATTAATACGCAAAATAGAAGATCTTTGGTAACAGTAGCAGAAGAAGTGATCTCAACTTCATGCTTCCACCACTGATTTTTAATATCCTTGATTAAGGCTTCACCATATACATTTCCTTGATTGTCTTGTAATCGTAAGGTTATACTACCGGTGTAGTCTTTGCTTCTAAAGTATCCACTGAAGTTGTATACAGCATTTTCTTCAACGGATATTCCATCAAGAAATCCAAGGTTTCCAATTCCCTCCAGTTCACCAGAAGAATTGGTCAGTTTTGCATACTGAGGATTGTTTTCGTTCAAATAGCTTTGATCTGTACTTCCATCGATTACTTCAAAATCTACTTCCCCAAGTTTTGTCCAACCATGGGTGGCTCCACTGGTTGCCATGGAACCATATTCAAAGGAACGATTTTTAATTTTTTCTGCATACATTCCTCCATCAACGGCGAAATTAATGTCCTCTAGGAATAAACCATAGAGTATATCACTAATTTCATAACCAGAGGATCCCTTTACTTCTAGTAAGTAATCGTAATCACCATCCACAGCCATGGCTTCCTCTGGCTTTGTTGGTTCTTTGGTATCTTCAGAAGGGGTGGGAGATGGTTTCTTATCTTCGGCCTCTTCTTCGATCCCTGGTGTGTTCTCATTGGACTTGCCATCCTCGTCTTTTTTGCATGCAGTAGCAAAGATAATGAAAGAGGATAATAGGAGACCAATGAGTAGTAATTTGGTAATGTGTTTCATTTCAACGCCTCCTTTAAAAATTTTTATATATTAAAATAAATTTTAATTTCTTTAATCAATCTGTATTACTTAAATCATCATATTAAATTATCTTATTGAATCATCTTAAATCATTTTTTATTAATTAAAATAGATTAGTTCACTGAAATCTTTAATATTTTACAATAAACTTAAATAAATTGCAATGGATATATTGACTTTTACCAAAAACCTCT
>DUNZ01000218.1 GCA_012839085.1 Clostridiales bacterium | reverse complement strand
CATGCTCCGGTTGAAACAATTGCATTAAAAGACGAATCAGGGTGGTCTTTCCTTCCCCTGATTTTCCGATGATACCCACTCTTTCTCCTTTTCTAATTTCCGTATTTATATTCTTAAGAATTGGCTTTCCTTTCTGATATTCAAAGTCTACTTCTTGTAAGCAAATTTCTTTCATATTAAAGTCGGTCATGGCCCTTACCGCCTCTTCCTTTTCCAGCATTTCTAAATCCATTAATCGTTCTGCACTGGCTGTAATGGATATCACCTGGGGTATGGTTCCAGATAATCCAAGAAAAGGGCTTTGGATTAAACCAATCAATTGTAAAAAGGCAGTTAAGGTACCAAAACCTAAATATCCCTTTAACAAGCGTAAAATACCGATGCCAAAAGCCAAAAGAAAACTAAAGCCCATTCCTCCAACTACCAATAGACCTGAAACCATGGCTGCCTTATTCCTACGAAGCATCCAGTGTTTTTTCTCTTCTTGCAATTTTATAAGTTCCTCTCCGCTTTGCTTTTCGTAACAGAAGGTTTTTAGAACTTCCATATTCACCAAACCTTCCTGTATAAAAGATCGATAAGAACTTTCTGCCTCCTGTGCCTTTTGATAAACATGAATAAATCTTCTGCCAAATATAGTACCAAGAACCAAAAGGACTGGGCCAACCGCAAAGGAAACCATAGCAAGAACCGGATCAAAAATCACTAGGGCAATAAAGGAAGCAACTAATGAAACTCCTAGGGAAATTATATCCGGTATAACTTTCATCACTCCAGTGACTACGGTAGCAATATCATTGGTCATGCGAGTTATAAGATCACCACTGTGATATTTTGAGTATTCTTCCCATTTTACCTTTGATAAATGTAAGAACAGTTGGTATCGAATCCGATTTGACATATTCTCTGTGGTATGTACCGAAATTACAGATGCTAGTCCCCTAAAAATCAGGTGTAAGAGGATCATACAAATTATTATAATACTATCCCTTATTACTCCATCCCATTGTTTTAAAACCGCTTTATCAATTAAATATTTAGAAACGATTGCTATAGCAACTCTACCAATCGAGGCAATCGTGCCCATGAGAATTATCAAAGTATTAGACAAAAGATAAGGCCGGACACATCCAGCCAACCACGAAACTAATTTCCATTGCTTCTTCATGTGTATTTTCTCCCTGTATGAACCGCTGATGATAATCTACGTAAATGGTAATAGGACTTAAATATAAGATCACGAAATGGGATTAAAAGCATCCACAGAATTGAAGCTAGTCTCCATAAGAAAGAAGAACAGAGGATAGAACGATCCTTCCTCCAAACTTTGGTTACTTTTGCTATTACCTGTTTTGGTTTGATAGGTCCTTCCCACCATTGCTGGGCATCACCATTCATATAAAAATATTTTCTATCTTTTTTAACAATTCGATGCAATACATATTCCCCATTATCTCTTCGAATTAGAACGATATCACCTCGTTTTAACTGGTCATAACTGCTTCGATACAACTCCACAGAATCTTTCTTATCCCGTAAGAATGGGTACATACTGCTACCAGTAACCGTAATACGTATTCTCATCCCCTCTTCCAGTAATTCCTCAATGACAGGTATCATTTTATTGACTGTTATTTGTCTTATTTCACCCATTGATATACCAACTCCACTGCTTCTTTATCCGGTCTACATCGTAACAAATAGATCGGAATTCTCATAATTAAAGTTTCCAAATGCTTTAGTGCGATCTCCATCAACTCAGGTTCAAAATAAGGAAGGAAACACCTAGGCATTAACCTAGATATGGCTTCCTTGTAGTCCAATCGTTGAATCTTATTCTCTTTCCCTTGTTCCAAAAGGATAATTGCCCTTAAGGGCTGATTACTATTCTTATATTTTTTAGAAGAACCATTCCAAGGGCTTCCATATACCTTGACCCCTTGATCCCAAAGTCTTATCGCTGGGCGGTCAGCATTTAATATTTTAGCACCTTGATGCTTTTTCCATAACTGGGCCTGGGTAGTTTTTCCCGTCCCAGAAGCTGCCGAAAAAAGAATCCCTTTTCCTTCCCATTCTATGGCAGCTGCATGAATCACCAATCCCGAATGTCTTAGAAGGGCATTTCGAAAAAGGATTTCACCCAAAGGCCCTGTAAGAGCATATCGATTATCTTGCTCTTTCTGGTAGATCATCTGAGCCTTATTCCATTCTTGGTTTACCTTTAATTGATAAATCGCTTGCTTTTGAAATGTATCCCATAGATAAAAGGATATGTCCCCATCAGCCAGATTGGATTTGTAGTAGAATAAACTATTGTCTAATTTGACTGCCTTTTCTGGAACCCATATGGCAT
>DUNZ01000217.1 GCA_012839085.1 Clostridiales bacterium | reverse complement strand
GCTATGGCCACCGATAAACCAAAAGCCATTAGTGCCACAGCATCATCTATGGCTACAACCGGAAGCAAGGTATTGGTAACCTGACCTTGGGCTTTATATTGTCGAACAACCATTAATGTAGCAGCTGGAGCTGTAGCTGCAGCTATGGCTCCTAAAACTAAGGAAAATGCCACATCATTGCCAGTAACAATCAAAATAAAATCAACCACCAGTACTGCACCAAAGGCTTCTGCAAATGCGATTATTATTGGCGATTTCCCCACTTTTTTCAAATAAGACAATTTAAATTCTGAACCTATGGAGAAAGCGATAAAACCCAAGGCTATATTCGGTATAATACTAAATTGCGCTATTATTTCTTTGGGAAACAGCTTAAGGCAATAGGGTCCTGCAAGTAAACCAAAGATTAGGTAACCTGTAACATTAGGAAGTTTAATCAGCTTCATTAACTTACCAGACAACAGACTTAAGATTATAGCTATTGCCAAAAAGGTATATGTGTTTAAGAACTCCACTTTTACTCACCAAGCCCTTCTACGTAAGTAATGGGAATCGAAAACATAATACCCGTATTAGGAACGCTAAAATCTCCGACAACTTTTTTAATTGTTTCTCTGGTTGTCATTACCCGCTCATCTTTCAAAACAAACATCATTACCTTACAGGCAACCTTTTCTTCATCCACAAGAATTCTTCTTAGCATACCAAACAAGGGGAGATCCTCCATATTTAATAAAGCTCCCGCCATACCAGAACCATCCAGTATGGTACCACCGCTAATCCCCTCTTCTGCCAGTTGCTTAATGATGTCTTCCATCATTTCGATATTTTTCAAAATAAGAACCAATAGTTGCATAACTTCACCCTTTCTTTTTATTTCCATACTAATCACCTTAATAGAAAAGTTCAAAGAACTTTCCTATTGAAATGAAAATGCCTGCTAGGCAGACATCCCTTGGTTCATTCATTGATAGATTTCTCTTAGCCTTAGTTAGCACTCGGAATTGATTAATATATAAAAAGCCTGCAATATGCAGACTCTTTATCAAAAAACTCCAATATAATAGATACAAAGGCCTGCCTTTCAGCTGCTTTGTCTGTGCACTTTTAGCATTAAAAACATATCTTTTAAGCTAATACCATTGATGCATTCAGGCTAAGATAACTAAAACACTATCATAAATTGTAACCCTGATGCTTGAAAATGTCAAGGTAGACCCCCATAAAATACTAGTTCATACCCAGATCAATCATTACATCCATATCAATCATTACAGATTGGTTAATAGCTAATATCATAATTTATAGAACAATGTTTAGAAAACCAATTACATGTTCCCTACTAAAGTATCCTTGCCCACTGCAAAAACTTCCCGGACATAATAGTGTATATGAATAACGGGGCCTGAAGGTGCAGATATTGGATGTACTTCTTCTAATCCTTGCTTTTTCGCAATTCTACTTGCTCGAAAAACATGGAAACCATTCGTAACTATTCCCACCCTTGCGTCTGTTTCCTTGATCAAATTTCTTGAATATCGGATATTCTCGTTGGTGTTGGTGGATCTATCCTCCATCAGTATCCTTTTTTCCTGAATTCCCTTGCTTACTAAATACTCTTTCATTGCTTGGGCTTCACTAATGTCCTCACCACTGCCCTGTCCACCGGAAACAATAACCTTGGTATTGGGGTTTTCTTCGAGGTAATGAAATGCGGTATCCAAACGGTATTTTAGTGTTCTTGAAACCCTAGTTCCTTTCACCTGCGCTCCTAAAACAATCAGATAATCCAATTCTTTATCGGATTTCTTATTGGCATACAGGATGATTGTCCCTTCAATGAAAGCAAAAACTCCAAAACCTATGACAAAGCAGAGAATAAGAATCGTTTTAACCAGCTTAGAAAATATAATTCTATGTCTTATCATAAGGCAAAAAGCAATAAATATTATGACACATAGAATGCCCAGAGCCAGCCAAAACCAAGCAAAGGACGCTTGCACCCCTGCATAATCAATGACAATTACATAGTAAGTCAAACTTAGTAATCCAATGATTAAGAATAATATACTAATGATTTTCATATTCTCCTCTTTCCATTGTAGATCCTCATTCTATAACTTCATTGTTAATTGAATCCTCTTCTTTGCAAGATCCACACTAAGGACTTTAACATCTACGATATCACCAACACTAACAACATCCAAAGGATGCTTTACAAATTTTTTATCCGTCAGCTGGGAGATATGAACCAAACCATCCTGATGAACGCCGATATCTACGAAAGCACCAAAATCAATAACATTTCGTACTGTGCCTTTTAAGATCATACCTTCGGTAAGATCCTTCATTTCTAATACATCGGTTCTAAGGATAGGCTTAGGCATCTCATCTCTAGGATCTCTACCGGGCTTTTCTAATTCCTTAATAATATCTGTTAAGGTAATTTCACCGATTCCTAATTCCTTGGCCATTTTACTTTTATCCTTAATTTTCATTCCAATGGCAGTATGTTCCACAGAAGACTCCCTATCTATATTACGATTCGTACTATTATCATTAGATGGTATGCTTTGGTCTAAGTCAGACACTGCTGCTGCCAAGGCCTTACCCAATGCAGTATTTTGATTCTTAATAACAATTCCTTGTTTTTTCTTAGGAGATTTTCTTTCCGGCTTTGTTTTTTCTGTAGAAGTTAATCCCTTGTTTTTTAGAGCCTTGGCCTGAATCTCTTTGACGTCCTCCAGAGTTAGATTTAATTTTTCTAATAAAAGTTTTGTAACTTCATAAGATTCCGGATGAACTCCAGTTGCATCCAATGGATTATCCCCTTCTCGAATTCTCAAGAAACCAGCACATTGCTCAAAAGCCTTGGGTCCTAACTTCGGAACCTTTAACAATTCTTTTCTATTGTTAAATCTACCATTTTCTTCTCGGTAAGCCACAATATTCTTAGCAACCGCTTTACTAACACCAGATACATACTCTAATAATGATACTGATGCTGTGTTTAGATCTACTCCAACCTTATTCACGCAATTCTCTACAACACCAGACAATACCTCACTTAACTTTTTCTGATTCATATCATGCTGATATTGTCCTACACCAATTGCTTTGGGATCTATCTTAACAAGCTCAGCCAAAGGATCCTGCAATCTTCTAGCGATAGAAACCGCACTTCTTTGTCCTACATCAAAATTAGGGAACTCTTCGGAAGCTAATTTGCTAGCGGAATAAACTGAGGCACCAGCTTCATTTACTATGATATATTGAATCGGTTTCTTTATCTCCTTTAACAGTTCCACAATAATCATTTCCGATTCTCTAGATGCCGTACCATTGCCCACGGAAATTAAAGTGATATTGTATTTATCAATCAATTTCTTCAGTACAGCCTTAGATTCCTCTACCTTATTCTGAGGAGCCGTTGGATAAATTACGGTTGTATCCAATACCTTTCCTGTACTATCCACCACAGCCAACTTACAACCGGTACGAAAAGCTGGATCCCATCCTAGAACCACTTGGTCTGCAATTGGAGGCTGCATTAAAAGTTGTTCTAGATTTTTAGCAAATACTTTAATTGCACCTTCCTCCGCTTTTTCTGTAAGATCATTTCGAATTTCTCTTTCTATGGCTGGGGCAATTAATCTTTTATAGCTATCCTCAATGGTGGTTTTTAATAATGGTGAGGTATAGTCATTGTCTTTGATTATTACCTTTTTCTCTAGGAATCTAAGAATTCGTTCTTCCGGCGCCAAGATTTTAACCGTTAATATTTTTTCCTTTTCTCCACGGTTGATCGCAAGTATTCTGTGACCCACCAACTTCTCAATGCTTTCTTCAAAATTATAATACATTTCATAAACAGATTCTAAGGTCTCGTCTTTGGCGACAGAAATGAGTTTTCCTTCTTTTATGGTAATCTCTCTAATATAAAAGCGGTACTCTGCCTCATCGGATATTTCCTCCGCAATAATGTCTAGAGCGCCAGCAATGGCTTCTTCTACTGTATTTACTTCCTTTTCCTCGGATAAATAGGCCAGAGCCAATTCTTCCACCGGCTTGTCCGTTTCCTGAGCCCTAATCATGGATGCCAGACCTTCTAAGCCCTTTTCTTTCGCTATGGTTGCTCTAGTCCTTCTCTTTGGACGGTAGGGTCTGTAGAGATCTTCTACTACAACTAAAGTCGTAGCTGCTAAGATTTGTTCCCTTAGCTCCTCTGTCATTTTACCTTGCTCTTCTATGCTATTGATTACTTGTGCTTTTTTATCTTCCAGATTTCTAAGGTATTGCAATCTTTCATTTAGAGTTCTTAACTGTTCATCATCCAAGGATCCCGTTACTTCCTTACGGTATCTTGCAATAAAGGGAATGGTATTTCCTTCATCAATTAATTTTACTGCTGCTTCCACCTGTTCAAGGCGAATCCCTAATTCTTCTTTTATTTGTTTTAAAATATCCATGAATAACATTACTCCTTAATTCATTTTCATTACCTTATCATACCATTGGAGAATTTTATTTGCAATTATGATTCTAGGGT
>DUNZ01000216.1 GCA_012839085.1 Clostridiales bacterium | reverse complement strand
TAAAATAACAAAAAACCAAGACTTATAGCCTTGGTAACTTTGTTTGCTAATCACTATTCTAATTTGATAATGCGGATGAAGGGACTCGAACCCCCACGGTCACCCACTAGATCCTAAGTCTAGCGCGTCTGCCAATTCCGCCACATCCGCAAATATACATTTAAATTTCTTCTCTATATCACATATCTGTAATATAAAATGAGACATCCGGGACTCGAACCCGGGACACCTTGATTAAAAGTCAAGTGCTCTACCGTCTGAGCTAATATCCCATGCATCTCTGGGCAAGCCCAGGAACGTTACATAGTAAATATAAAATTATACATAAGGCTTAAAATTAGCCAACTGGGCTAGGTGGATTCGAACCACCGACTGCAGGAGTCAAAGTCCTGTGCCTTACCGCTTGGCGATAGCCCAATAAAGCAATTATCGCTTTTTATCATGTATTGAAAATTTATAGGACTTTTCCAATACATTAGAGGGTGGGTAAAGGGATTCGAACCCTTGGCCTCCAGAGCCACAATCTGGCGCGCTAACCAACTGCGCCATACCCACCATAAAACCATTCCATCATCTTAATAATCTAAGATGAAAAATGTGCCAGAAGGGATTCGAACCCCCGACACATGGCTTAGAAGGCCATTGCTCTATCCAACTGAGCTACTAGCACATTTATGGTGTGATACTGGTGAATCAATACGATTGACCAGATATCAAGCGGGTGATGGGAATCGAACCCACGTATCTAGCTTGGAAGGCTAGTGTTCTACCATTGAACTACACCCGCATATTATTACTATTCTAATTTTGTGTATCTTTACTTCTAAATATTCAAGAACTTAACCAAAGTGCTTCCTTATATAATCTTCACTCTAAAGTCCTATCAGTCGGGGTGACAGGATTCGAACCTGCGACCTCTTGATCCCAAATCAAGCACTCTAGCCAAACTGAGCCACACCCCGATTATCTTGTGATACTGTATCACTTGTGTGCTTTTATCTTTACCATTTCTTACGGTTACGTCCTTAGGAACTTGTTTTTCGTTCTCGCCGTGACGCAAGATTTATTATATAATAGCATTCGCACATTGTCAACATCTTTTTTAAACTTTTTCAACTTTTCCGACAAATAAAATAATTCCAACTGTGGCTAATACTACCAGCTCCAAATTTTTGCTAATTTAAGTAGTTTAAAGTAAAATGAGCATCTCCATGATCATCAAAATCCATTATGATAAATGTGGGGATCCTCTCCTCTTGCCTAGGATATGCAAGGCTTCCCGGATTTACAATCCAAACATCTCCTGATAAATTAATCATAGGGACATGGGTATGCCCGAACATAACAATATCCACATTGTTTATTATTGCTGTCTCTCTTATATGATTTGTATTAAAGTTTACACCATATCGATGGCCATGGGACAACATAACCTTATATTTTCCAATGTTCAATATCTTTTCCTTAGGAAGTCTATAAAAAAAATCATTGTTGCCAGAAACCAATTCTATTGGACAGGGGGTAATCGATCTTATGTAATCCACACCCCCCTCAAAATCTCCCAGATGAATTACTAAGTCTATAGGACTAACCCGTTTCAATACTTCTTTATAATTATCATTTTTACCGTGGGTATCGCTTACAATCAAGATTTTCATAACGTTCTCCTCTTATTATAAATAAGATTTTAATAATTCCTTCATTTTCATTAATGCTTTCCCTCGATGGCTAATTTTATTTTTTTCTTCTGGAGCCATATCAGCCATGGTGCAGGAATACTCAGGAACATAGAAAATAGGATCGTAGCCAAATCCATGGGATCCACTGATTTTATGGGCAATATATCCTTCTATTGTACCCTTAGCGGTAATCATTCGTCCATCTGGAAATGCACAGGCTATTACACAAACAAATCGAGCGCTTCTTTCCTCACCTTCCGCTTTTGCTAATTGATCGATGATATATTGATTTTTAACGGAATATGGGGTGTCTTCTCCCAAAAATCTAGCAGAATAAATACCAGGTGCTTTGTTCAAATAATCTACTTCAATACCAGAATCATCTGCCAGTACCATAGTACCAGTCATTTCCATTACCGTTTTTGCTTTAATAATGGCATTTTCCTCAAAGCTAGTGCCGTTTTCATCAATCTCTGCAACTATCCCAGCATCTTTTAATGATAACAATTCCACATCAAGATCTTTACATATATCTCTGATTTCATCCATTTTCCCTTCATTCGATGTAGCAAAAATAATCTTTCGCATAATTCCTCCTAAGGTCATTCTTTCTCTAGTTTAAATTGGTCATAAGCCCTCATAATACCATTAAAAATCCCCTGAGCCACTAGTTTCTGATTCTCAGTCTTGCTTAAAAACTTCATATCATAGGGATTGGTTAAATAGCCCACTTCAATTAATATAGCCGGTACTGTGGCATGGTTTAATACGAATACGTCATCCTTTTTCATTTCTATAATCCATCTCGAAGGTAGGGGAATTGCTTGATCTAACTCGTCAAGAAAGATAGAGGCCAATTTCCTTTGATTTACCCCCTTGACTTCCCGATCATAATATAAGACTTCGGTACCACTGGGGCTTGATATTACATTGGCATTATTGTGAATACTAATAAAAAAGTCGCAATTTACCGAATTGGCCAACTCTACTCTTGGCCTTAAAAAAACTTTATCATCCCCTAAACGAGTATAATAAACTTTAATATTTTCTTTATCAAGCATTTCCTTTAAATGTAGCATAATCGCTAGATTAATATTCTTCTCATAATATTCTTCTCCAATGGAAAGTGCACCAGCATCTTTGCCACCGTGCCCTGCATCAATTACTAATATTTTATCATATACATCTTCAGGCTTTTTCAATTCAATGTAAAAATGATTTTCTGTATCATGGATAGTATAACAATAAACCGTATCCAATTCCAAAAGGATCTCTGATCTAAGATTAGGCTTTGATCCTTCATGATCTGTGTTAATGGTGATTCCATAGACAAAATCATTTCCATAATCCTTCTCAATTTCTTCTTTCATTTCCCCATCTTCATCCAGTACCATATTCCGTCGTACCACAAACTTGGGAGTACCAGTATATGAACTTTCTTTATTTACTCGGTTAATCCATGTATCATCAATTGTACTATTAGAAAGCCCTTTTAATATTAGTTTTATACTTTTATTAATATACAAGTCCTCCAATTCTAAAGAAATGTTTTCCGAGGGTTTTCTAATTTTTATGTATTTTTCACCCAGCTGATCTTCTATCTCATCTTTATTCCCCTTTAAATCCTTGGAAGAGTGATCTTGAGACATTACAGGAAGCTCATCCAATGGATTTTCAGATTCATAAGCTTCTTTTCCCATGATTTCCTCATCTGAGGTAACTAAGTCCCCTTGTAAAGCATTTAAGGAACCTTCTGAAGAAGTTAATCCTTTACCTGAAGATCTTGAATCAGCAGATATCAAAATTCCTCGATACTGTTGAAGTGCAAAAGAAAATGTTAATACCGCCAACATCAATGCAATGCTTTGTATTGCTGCTTTCTTTAGTAATAGCTTCTCCATTTTTCACCCCTTAATTGTATAATTCTACATAATTTTATCATATTGTAAAGATTATATAATAATATTAGCTTAATCACAATATATATTTAAAAATGCTTAAGAGCGCCTCTTTATTATGTCGATTATTTCGGTTATTTATTGCTTTTTAATAATATTTTCTATATAATAGAAATTAATTAGAAGATTTTGTATATAAGGAGCTATGGGGTTATGAGTGAAATCAATAAATTAAATATAACACAAGAGGATGGTAACATTATTCGGCTTACCTTTGTAAAAACAGATTATCAACCTCGTGCAAGTATTTTAATACTACACGGTATGGCAGAGCACCAAAATCGCTATCTTACCTTTGCAGAATATTTAGCTGAGCAAGGATATGATGCATATCTCTATGACCATAGGGGTCATGGCTTAGATAGAAAATTTAAAGAATTAGGTTTTTTTGCTTCCAGTAAGGGTGATAAGGTAGTCGTAGCAGATGCAATCGATGTATGTGCTTATATTAATAAAAATAACCGTAGTGACAAGTTAATTCTATTTGGACACAGTATGGGTTCCTTAATAGCTCGAAATGTGATTCAAGCATACAAGAAATTTCATGGTGTTATACTTTGTGGCACAACCCATCCTTCAAGATTCATGACCAAAATGGGCCTTTTGATTTCCTCACTGGTTAAAAGCTTTAAGGGAGCCAAACATAAATCTCCTTTTATGAAACAGCTATTGTTTGGAAGTAAAAAATACACAAAATTATCTAGCCGTACTGCCTTTGATTGGCTATCCAGAAGTAATCCTGTTGTAGGAGAATATATTAATGATCCCTATTGCGGATTTACTTGTACCGCTTCATTCTATTATGATTTAATCAAATTAACGGATCATGCGACCAGGAAAAAGAACATGAAGAAAATAAATCGAGAAATACCCATACTAATTATTAGTGGTGATCATGACCCTGTAGGTGGATACGGAAAAGAAATTGTAAAATTGGTAAATATATTGAAGAAACTTCAGTTTAGCAATCTTACTTATAAATTATATCAAAAATGCAGACATGAATTATTGAATGAATTAAATTATGAAGAAGTGTATTCTGATATCAATCAATGGATATCAAAATCAATTTAATACATAAAAGACTTCAAAATAGATTTAAATAGAAATTGGTACACAAATAGAACCTGGCACACCGGTGGTATAAGAACAACGATTATAAATTGTGTTGTCTTCTTAACGGTGAATATACGGTTGTATTTGTGTACCCATATAAATTTTACATATATCAATATAAAAATCTTATTCAATTATCATTCTGGTTTTTTCATTTTTGGGGGTTTTGGTCCCATATACTGATAATAATAGGTTTTCATCATGCCATTGTATATTTTACGATTTTTATTTGATTTTCTTCCTATATATTTCTCTGCATCCTCGTAGGAGGTGATAATATAATAGGACCATGTGTCAAGCTTGCCAAAGACTTTGCCAATATCGGTATAAAGTCCAGGTAATTCTTTTTTCTCCTCTAGTCTTTCCCCATAAGGCGGATTTGTTATTATAAAACCATACTTTTTATTACTGCTTAATTCAATCAAAGGTTTTTGCTGAAAGTGGATGCATTGATCAACCCCTGCTAATCTAGCATTCTGTCTTGCGGCTTTAATAATATCTCCATCCAGATCATAACCTTGAATATTCATTTCTATTCCTCTTAACATGATGTCATTGGCTTCTTCCCTTGCCTTTGCCCATGAATCAGTTGGAAATAATCCTTGCCATTCTTCTGCTAAAAACTTTCTATTGATTCCTGGAGCTATTTTAGTACCCAATAGGGCTGCTTCTATTGGAATGGTTCCACTTCCGCAAAAAGGGTCCACCAGGATACGATCCTTGTTCCATGGGGTTAACATAATTAAAGCAGCAGCTAAGGTTTCGGTAATGGGAGCTTTACTTGTTAGCTTACGATATCCTCTTCGATGTAAAGATTCACCTGAAGTATCGATACATATGGTTACCTCGTCTTTCATAATCGTTACCCTCAAAGGATAGGAACTACCACTTTCTTCAAACCATTCAATTTTGTATTTGGTTTTCATTCTTTCTACAATTGCTTTTTTTATAATTGATTGAATATCCGATGGACTAAATAATTTACTGTTGATTGAATTGGCCTTGGTAACCCAAAACTTTCCGTCCTTCGGAATAAATTCTTCCCAGGGGAGACTTTTCGTATTCTCGAAAAGCTCGTCGAAGGTTTCCGCATGAAAAGAACCTACTTTAAGCAATACACGCTCCGTTGTCCTTAGAAACATATTTGCTCTAGCGCATGTATTACTATCTCCTGTATAAGTTACCTTTCCATTATCAACCTTTGTGATCTCTAAACCCAAATCTGTTAATTCTCTTTTTAAAACCGCCTCTAGACCAAAGTGACACGGTGAAATATACTCGTACTGTTTCATTCCTACCTCCGGGGCGTATTTCGCCATTGTTTTATCCCTTGCTATTGTAAATCAATTTTGAGCTTCAGTCAATGAAGATTACGTTCAAGCTTACCATGGTAAGCACGAAGACCACCATATAAGCTCTTAATATTATACCCATCTTTTATTAAATCTCTAGCAGCCAAGAGACTAATATTACCTCGGTCACAATAAAAAATCAGGAAATATTTTCCTTGTAATTCATTTTTTCTTTCCTCAAGCTCTTCATAAGGAATATTAATAGCAGAAGGAATATGTCCAGCTTTATATTTGTGTTCATCCCTCAAATCAATAATTAATACATTTGGCATACCTATATACTTGAAAATTTCATTTGCTCGTATCGTATCAAAAGACATTCCTTACTGTCACCACCTTTTATTAGAGGAATAATATATTCTCCCCATATATTATATTCCGATATGTAAAAAATGACATAAAAATCCCCTTCTCTAAGAAGGGGATCAATGCTGAAAGATTTTTAATAATTATTTTTTGTATTTTCCATGTTTCTAAAATTGTTTCGATTTGTATCATTACATTTTGTATTGGTAGAATTGCGGCTTGTACCTGTTGTATAATTACTTGTATTAGCATTTCTACTGTTATTCGAGGTGTTCGCATTTCTATTCGTATTGGATGTATTTGCGTTTCTATTCGTATTTGATGTGTTGTTTGCGTTTCTGGATGTGTTAGTATTGTTAGCATTTCTACTTGTATTGTTTTCAGTAGTATTTCTTACATTTGAAGTTTGATTGTTGTTTGCATTTCTAGAATTATTGTTATTAGTAGTCATAGAATAGCCTCCTATAAATATATATATTTGATTTACAAGCTTATTATCTGTTGTAAGATAAAAAAATATTCGATAATTTATTCTCTATTTTATATCCTAATTAACAAAATTTACTTTTAAATGTATAGACTTGCTGTAATTTTTATCTGTACAGTTATAATTAGCCTTCCTTAGATATTAAAATAATCAGATAAAAAAATTAGTATCAATAAATATTAAATTGATATTTTTTCTAGTATCTAAAGGTTGCATAATCAATTTTTCTGTATTATAATAAAACAGTGTTATGTGAAACTTCGCATGACATAGTATATAACCCCTTATTAATTATTTATACTCCCCTCATCGAAACGACCGCTTGGCTCCCCCTAGCGGTCGTTTCATTATTATCTTTTATTTTAATATTACAGGGTTAAGGTTTTAAATACTTATCGCTTACGGAATAAAATTAATAATAAAAGGATTAGTATAACAGGAAAACCTATGAAAAAGAATAGACGGAATACAATCCTTCCTATAAAGATTAATATTGAAAATATGATTAATAACAGAAGAATCATAGCTAATTTGTGATACCATTTAAGATTACTTGTGAAGATACCCTTACGTTTTGGTGGAAGATCCTCATACATCCTATCCTGATTATAATAGGAAGATTCATTATAGGTATATGATCTTTGATTTCTTTGTTTCGACATTCTCTCTGCTTCAATAATGGTTCGTGCGATTAATCTGGGATCTCCCAGCTCCTCTAGCACTTGAGCCTCTTCTTCTGAACTAGCTTTACTAATATATTGGTCATAATACGTTATGTTCTGATCTATGATATTTTGACTTACTTCACCTTTTAAACTCTCTTCTAATATATTTAAAAACTCAGTTTTTTTCATTTCTTACCTCCTTAATTCTTGCTTTCTTAATTCTTGCTTTCTTAATTCATACTTTCTTAATTCATACTTTCTTAATTCTTACTTTTATCCATTGTAACATAAGATGAATAATATCGTAAACTTAAGCCTTTATTAAAATTAGCACTCTTAGTCATGCTTCCTATTACATAAAAGTGTTTTATTAACTGT
>DUNZ01000039.1 GCA_012839085.1 Clostridiales bacterium | reverse complement strand
TTAAAATTTAGATAAAAACCATAATATTTATATGTATTTATAAGACTATGATGTGGTAAGATATTGATAATCTTATCTATAGTAAAATCAAAATAGGGGTTGATTTTTATTACTTGGTTAAAAAGATCTTTCAGTATGATTTTTACTGTAATTATCATGATGAATATAGTGTCATGCAGCCTATTTCAACCAAAAAAACATCAGGCTAGCTTTCTTATTTTATTTAATACTATCACCGAAATCGTAGGCTATGCCCATAGTGAAAAAGAGTTCAAGGAATTTGCCCAGTTCTTATATGATAACCTTGAAGAATACCATCAGCTATACGATAAATACAATAGCTACCCAGGGATTAATAATATAAAAACCATTAATGATAGGGCAGGTAAGGAACCAGTAAAGGTGGATTCTAGGATTATTGACTTGCTTCTATACTCTAAAGAAATGTATGCAAAGACCAATGGCAAGGTAAATATCGCCATGGGCGCCGTTCTTGAAATTTGGCATGATTACCGAAGTGATGGAGTGGAAAATCCCGAGGACTCTCAGCTTCCACCTATGGCTGAGCTAGAAGCGGCAAACCAACACACCAATATCGAAGATGTTATTATTGATGAGGAAGAATCTACCGTATATCTGGCAGATCCTTTGCTTCGCCTTGATGTAGGTGCCATAGCAAAGGGTTATGCAACAGAACAAGTAGTAGAAATTGCACTGCATGAGGGCTATGAGAATTTTCTCCTAAGTGTTGGGGGGAATGTACGCTCTGTTGGAATAAAACCGGATGTAAAAGAGCCTTGGAGTGTAGGGATACAAAATCCAGACAAATCTTCGGAACAAAAAAATATATTTATTTTATCCCTCTCCGATTTATCCTTGGTTGCCAGTGGAGATTACGAACGTTATTATACGGTTAATGGTAAACGATATCATCATATTATAGATCCTTCCACTTTAATGCCTGCAGAATATTTTGCAGCGGTTTCTATTGTCTGTGAGGATTCTGGTCTTGCCGATGCCCTTTCTACGGCGGTTTTTAATCTACCCTATGAAGAAGGAAAAGCATTAATTGAGACCTTCGAAGGAGTGGAGGCTTTATGGATTTATTCCAATGGTGATATGAAATTCAGTGATAATTTTAAAGGTTTAATTAAAGATTAATTCTTAAACTCCCAAGCAATCTCCCGTGAGAATTAAAAATCCCACCGGTGATTGCTTGGGAGTTTTAATATAAAACTAACTATATAAATACCCATAAAAATTACACCTTAAGACCCATTTTCTTTCTCTTACTAATAATATGAGCTTCAATATCCGTGGCTACCTGAATAGGATCATCTCCTAGGGCTATCTTACCCCCGGTCATATCTTCCACATCCTCCGTAAGCAATTTTACCAGATTAGGTGCACCAGTGATAAATGGGGTAGGGGAAAGATGGGTATAAGCTCCATAGGCCACAGCAAATATTCCATCAATGGTGGCCTTCTGCTCCATCCATTCTGGTGCTGTTACCGCTATGGGTAGATCAGAGATGTCCACATCAAGATGATCCGCTAAGGCTGTTACCAACATGGAGATTCTACCTGTATCCGTACAGGTACCAAAACTGAGTACCGGAGGTATTTGTAGAGCTTGGCATACCGCCTTTAGTCCTTCTCCGGCTTGGCCGATGGCATCTAAATTACACATACCAGCCACTTCTAAGCCATGATTTCCACAACCTCCTGCCACAACCAGGATATCTCTCTTAATTAATTGTTTGGTTAAATTCACCGTATTCCAATCCTGAGGGCCATTTCGTAAGGTGGAACAGTTGGCTAGAGCTACGATTCCCTTAATCTGCCCCTTAGCTATAACATCTACTAAGGCATTCAAGTCATTTCCAACCGCCTTAAGCACAGCCTCTGTAGAAAAGCCCGCCAAGGCCTTGGTTCTATGCTTGGGAACCATCGGTTTAATCTTCCCATGCCTTTTCTTAAAGTTTTCAATAGCAATATTAATACATTTCTCAGCCATCTCATCTGCTTTTGCAGGGTAATAAGGCATAAAATGTGCCTGTCCTGGAACAGCAATAATGGTACTCACACTAACAAGGGCTACCTGATATTTTTCTGCATATTGATCGATGGCAGGTGGGGAACAGTTTTCTTCCATTACCAGGGCATCTACGGTACCAGTAGCAAGAAATGGCTCAATGGCTAACCAATTTCCCATAAGGCCAACAAAGACATCATCCATTTCAAATCTTTGCAAGAGCTCCTGTCCAGTCTCAATGGATCCAACAATATGAATGCCCTTAGCTCCCGCTTCTTTGGCCATATCCTGATATTTTTGCATCTTGGCCTTTTGAAGGGTAGCCACTCCAATCCAAGGCTGATGTCCGTTAAATGCAATATTCACATAATCTGAATCCATGATGCCTAAGTCCACATCAACTTCATGGGGCATGGGTGTACCAAAGAGGATATCCTGGGTCATTTCTAAGCCAATCTGTGCAGTATATATGGTAGACAGTCCTAAACGCAATGCTTTTCTTGCCAGGGATACATAATCACCATCCACATTCGTTAAACAGCTGGCAATACTATTTTCCACTTCATGTTGTATCCCAGAGGGATAAAGATGCAAGTCACGCCATAATTGCTTCCTCTTCTTTGGAGCAAAAGCCTCTACCATAATACTCTCTTGATCCGGATTGATCTTCATTTCACGATCCAATAAATCAGCTAGGGCAATGGCCATCTGATTAATATCTTGATTCGTATTGATTCCAGTACTTTCACACATCCATTTTAGCTTGTCAACATCCTTAATCTTAAAGGATGTCTTCCCTTCACCGGTGGCTTTTAAAGTACGAAAGGCCTCAAAGGCATGATGTCCATAGGTAGCCGCACCCATAATATTTCTCATTAAAAGATTACGCATTGCCATGGCATCAGGCCCTATGCCACATACACCCTTATCAGCACCAATCCGCTCACTAATCCGGCAAGGTCCTTGGGTACATAGCTGGCAACTGATTCCCTGAAGACAATATTTACAGCGGATTTTCTCCTGTTCTTCCCACCGAGAAAATACACTGGAAAGGCCGTCATCTCTTATCCTGATCAGCATTTCTTCCACTGAATCATGATAACTATAACGGCCTTCTGGTTTTTCTAATATAGCTTCTGACATAATAAACCTCCAACTTAACAAAATAATTTCATAGTTAATATGTCCCAATATTAGAAATACATACAATATTTCATTATTTTTATAATATATCTAACACTGCTAAACTGTATAAGATTGCATTAGATTCTTACGATTCATTGGACTGCTCATTGGACTACTTCAATCCATATAAGAATAGTTTCTTTCATAAGAAGTATCTTATCAACAAGCAAGATCTTTTTAATGAAGTTTATCCACAAAAACTCTTCTTTTACCTGTATCGTAAGTACAAACTTGTGTACATCGTATATGAAAAATAAAAACAACTCTTAGTTACCTTGCTTCTACCACAAAGTTACCCTTAGTGGCAGATTCAAATCTTGATTTATATAATTTCCCGGTCTAAGATAAATACCTCACCCTCGGTATTATTTTCAATATAACGAATAATATGATCCAATATACTATCTGCATGTGCGGTATGATCAGTAACGCTAGAAAACCCTAAAACTATGGTCTGATGGGTATCCTGCTCTTCCACCTCAGCTATGGACGTATTAAAGTTATTTCGTACCTTTGCGCAGATACTTTTTACCACCATTCGTTTTTCTTTGAGTGAATGAACCCAGGGAGTATAAATTTTTATTTTAACAATGCCAACTACCATAAAATCAACCTCATTTGTTATTTATGTAAATGGGGTGTAATCTCGTTATAGTATATTTATCTATGATTTTATAAGCTTTTATACTAAAAACGGAAAAACCTACGTAACTTTCCCCAGATAACCCTCTGAAAATAATTATAGGCAAAGTCGTAGATTATTAAAGCCGCCTGCCCACCAATCAGTAGGATTATTAAAATAGTTGTATGGATATCACCCTGATATATGAGCTTGGGCATAAATATTAGCAAGGGAAGGTAAATCAGGTTAAATACCAGAAACTTAATCACCCAAAAAAGTATATTACGATTTACCTTAGTATTGACCCTTCCAATTCGTTCCCATGCAAATTCAATAACTAAAATATAAAAGCTAAGAGCTGCATATGTTATGCAGTATATTTTATTGGGAGCCAAAATAAGATTTAGTAAAATACTAGCGATATAATAGCCAAAACCGATACGAATTCCACATTCCCGAATGGCAATCCCAACTGTAAATGCAGCTGCTGCCAATAGAAATAAGGTATTAAATTCTAGAATCCCACTTAGAATCACCATCAGTACAGCACATGCTAGTAAAAGTCCTAGAAAAGCCATCCTTTTTGCATTTAGAAACATCCGCACAAATCGCCTCCCATACATTCACATAGAGTGTCCGCACACCATAAATCACAACAAAAATTCCCCATCGTATAATTTCTGCCCATATTGGAACCATAACTCTGATATCTTTGGGCATTCCACTGTAGCTGGTTCAAAAGATTTGCATATTCTGGATTTCCTGGTTCCATGGATACCGCCTGTCTTGCATGATTAAGGGCATCAATATTATTTCCAATACCAGCATTCGCTATGGCACTGTAGTAATACCATCTAGCAGTACGGTTTTGTATCCCTGCTAATACTCTCAAGGCTTCCTGGAAACGTCTGTTCGTCAAAAAGTTATAAACAGCCATCATTTCTGGAGATTCGTCCTGAGCTGAATAGGAACCTTGCTGATAATTATATCCTGTTCGATATCCCTGCTCTCTTTCCTTCATAATCTGATTATAAGCTTCCTGAACCTCTTTAAACTTTTCCTCAGCCAAGTCAGAAAGAGGGTTATCATGGTAAGAATCCGGATGGTATTTCCTACTCAATTCCCGATAAGCCTTTTTTATCTCATCCTCTGATGCACTGGGGTCAACGCCCAAAACTTTATATGGATCCATCACTTTGTTTAATTCCTTTCTTTTTCTCATTTTGTATGGTGTCGTATTTGTTCCAAACACCCAAATAAAAAATATTCCTTAATATATCTATATCCATTAGGCATGGTAATTTTTCAAATTCACTGGTACACTCGGCCATCATCATAATCAGTATATTCTTACAGTCTGCTTCAAAGCTATCACTTTCATGAACAAAGATTAAGGGATTATAAGTCTTCTTCTTGATATCCTTTTCTAAGTCTTCATAGGCATCCATGATATAAATGAACTTACCTAGGTAAAAGCCTATTTTTCGAAGACTTTCTTCCCATATATCTACTCGAAACAAAAATAATTCAGACATCAACTCGCCAAAGCATCTAGAGACGCTATCTAAATTCTTCTCATTGTAGGTCTCATACTCCTTAAGGCGATTCAGACATTGGATTATCTTATTGCATTGTCTGGGGTATTGAGTTTGGATTCTTTCATACTTCTTTCTTAAAACTCCTATCCCAGCCAATCCACTAATCTTTTTTTCATCCTTCCAATCATCCATAAAATGATGATAGGTTAAGGCGATGTTCATATCTGCTGCATATTCTGTAATTTCATTTCGTAAAATCGTTTGTTTTTTTACCGGATGAATCATACACCGATGCTCCTCCGATTTCGTACTGCTTTCATATAAGGAGCTTAATAATATAATCAGAAAGGTCATGTCATAGGTTAAGGTCATTTGCCCAATCGTTCCATATCGATCTTTTAAAGCTCTGCATAATCCACAATAATATGCTTTGTACTTATAATAATCTTTCACCTTCAGTTCTGGTTTGTAAATATTAACGTATCCAAACATAAGCAAGCCTTTCTAAACAATCTAAAAACCCTTGATTCATAGCTACATAAGAGATTACCAACATTTTACCACTCTTTTATCTATTTAAGCAATATCTTAATAAGAATCGGTGCCTGTGGAAATAATATATAAATCTAAAATGTATGGTAGATGGATCTATGGGGAAAGGTGATACAATGAATACAGATCAACGATTAACAAGAGCCTATCAAAGAGCCAAAGTAAAATGCTTTGATGATACTGCTCGATTTGTCTTTTTTAGTGATTGTCATCGAGGAGATGATAGCGTTTCTGATGAATTTGCAAGAAATCAGAACATTTTTTTGCGTGCTCTAGATTATTATTATAGAAACAATTATATATATGTGGAAGTAGGCGATGGGGATGAGCTATGGGAATATCCAAAATTCAAACACATCCGGCTAGCCCACAGCGATGTTTTTATTGCCTTAAAAAAATTCTATGATAAAAAACGATTGATTATCATATATGGAAACCATAATATTTATTTAAAATCTAAGAAATTCGTCAAGGATCATTATTATTTTTTTTACGACGAATATATGCAGGATATGATTGAATTATTCAAAGGTGTAAAACCTATAGAAGCCTTGGTTCTAAAAAGAAAGAACAGTGGTCAAGAAATCCTGGTACTCCACGGACATCAAGGGGATTTAATGAATGATCAACTCTGGAGGTTGTCTATGTTTTTACTAAGATACTTCTGGAAATTCATGCATGTTGTGGGTTTTGAGAACCCCTCAAGTCCTGCAAGAAATATGTATCGAAGACATAAAGTTGAAAAGAATTATAAGAAATGGATTCTAAAACACAAAATGATGCTAATTTGTGGGCATACTCACCGTGCAAAATATCCCAAGAAAGGAGAACTGCCATATTTTAATACTGGTTGTTGCACCAATACCAGAGGGATTCCCGCCATTGAAATTATAGGGGGTAAAATCCTGATGGTAAATTGGCGAATCCGAGCCGCTGCAAATGGAACACTCCAAGTAGAACGTTTTGTGGAACGAGGTCCAGATCCCATAGAGGTCTTTGACTTTAGAGAACACAGTTTTAAAGAAAATATTCACAAAAAATGTGATGACTAGATAAAAAAGATCTTTTTTTGCATAATAAATCCTTACTTAGAAACCCATAAAGATACATTGAAACAATCATATAAAAAATCGGAATAGGGGCAATCTAATCTTGGAGGTGAATTTTTTGAAAGTTAGAGACATAATGACTAAGGATGTCGTATGTTTAAGATCTGATGATACCATCGAAAGAGCAGCCAGGTTAATGAAGCAATATAATGTAGGTTCTCTACCAGTTTGTACGGATGATAAAATTATCGGTATTGTTACTGACCGTGATATTACTGTTCGCTCAGTAGCACCTGGAAGTTTATCCATGCAAAGAGTTGGCGATATCATGACTAGAGATCCTGTGGTCGGTAACCCGGACCTAGAAGTGGAAGATGCGGCTAATCTAATGAGTGAGCGCCAAATTCGCAGACTTCCTATCGTGGAGAACAATAGTCTTGTTGGTATCGTTGCCCTAGGAGATATTTCACTAGAACGACAAAAAAGTGCTGGCTCTGCTTTGAAAAACATCTCAGCACCAGATCATAATTTTACAGCCTTCTAACCCTATGTTTACCTTCAACGGCCTAAGTAATCCCAACTGATTACTTAGGTTTTTATAATATTTAAACTCAATGAATCAAAGGATAAAGGGAATGAAATATAAGAGGCCGTTGTTAGATGATGTCAAAGCTCTGAGCTTTCCAGCTTACTGACTAAGTAAAAACAACGGCCTTTTTATTATTAGAATAAATTTTTTAAAAATATATACTTTCTAGCTAACGCATTTCATTTTGCCGGCTTTCATCCTTTAGACCAAAGACTGCCCTAGCGCTTTCTGCTTGCGGATTATGTTTTATATGCTTAGAATGGAAAGTTCCATCCTCTTTCTTTTTGTTTTTTCTACTTTTCATCTTCGTATCTGATGCCATATATACCTCCAATGATTGATTATGAATTTTGAGTTAGAAATCGAATACATGATATACTACTAGTATGTCAGCTTATAATCTTTTCATTCAATTATATTTTAATAAGAAAATATAATATCTTTTGTTTTACACAGTGTTCCTTGTAACTCTCCATATAACACCGGAATTTGGTATAAATACATTGGGTTCTGACACCGTATTTGATCCCATATCAACAATATACATGGCTCCGTCTGGTCCGAATGCCAGATCCGCTGGTCTACCAAATCCTCCTACTTGGGTAATATAAGAGGGAAAACCAGTCCGGTTAATGGCAAATGTAGTCACTCCTCCGGTTGCCATATCGATTTTCGATATCCTATGCCCTGTACCAGGATAAACAATGATTGGACCACCGATTTCACCCAATCGAATGCTACCAAACTCAGCAATATACACATCTCCCACCGGTCCAAAATTCTCATTATAATTAAAGGCGAAGCCACGAATTGTTGATCCTGGAGGAAAGACCGCATAGGGTCTAGGAGGAATATTGGGATGACTAGCCAATAAAAATTCTGGTTGTGGTTGACCTTCTGGCCGAAATCTTGGAAAAGTTACTGGCTCTCCACCCACAAAATCAGGCCAGCCATACCATATTCCTGGTTCAATCAAGTGGAATTCATCTGGGGCGTTAGCAATCGGTCTACTACCTCTGATGTCACAGCCATTATTTGCTACAAATAGCCTATCTGCCTCATCAAATAATATGTGGCTTATATTCCGAAATCCCCAAGCAACCATTTCTAGTTCCGTACCATCCGGATTTGCCCGAAGTATACTTCCCGATGCCCTAGCAACCGCCTTTTTAACCTCAAATGGCATATTAGTTACTGTATAGGGAGAAAATGCCCCTGTATATGCCAGCTCATTACCGCTCTCCACTAACATATTTATGGTCTGAAAATTTTGACCAACCACCATCACATATTCTCCTGGATTATCATGAAAATGGGGATGATTAGGAACCCATAGATTATCCGTTCCTACAACTCCTGAATTCGTTGCTGTACCCTGTCCAAAATACATCTTGCCATCCAGTCCAAAGGTAACTCTGCTATTGCTATAATCTCCAAAACTGGGCAATCCTTTGATGATATCCTGTCTGCTGCCATCCGAGCGAATAACTGTAACTACTCCTCTATGGGATACATAAATATCCCCCCTATAGTAACTAATTCCTGATAGGGGAACATTAAAATCATTGGCAATAATTTCAAAATTTCCGTTTACATATCTGGCCACATAGGGATTCCCAGTAATATAGCCGGAATCTGCAATAATCATTTCTCCTTC
>DUNZ01000038.1 GCA_012839085.1 Clostridiales bacterium | reverse complement strand
CTTAATTGTATAGTGAATTCTACCCTTATTTGCTTTAGAGGTAGAAATAGGTTTTTTAATTAACCATGAATTATTACATATATGCTTGCTTGGATAATGGTTATGCTCCCGGTAAGTTATGAACTGGACAAGAGTATAATAGTACTTATTCCACCTTCTATGTTATCATAGGTAGGTAAACATCTATTGTATATATGATTTGGTGAAGATATAGTATTCTGGCTTGAAAATTCTTATATGGTATCATACATTGGAGTATCTATCATGATACCGTATCATAGTGAAGGTTTCTTAGTATCCAGTTGGGGAAATCTTTTGTGATATAGCAGTTTGGGTAAACATTGGAACATAGAATTGTTTTTTAAAGGTATAATATATCTTGACATAATCAAGAGGATAAAGGTAAACTAAATTTCGCATGCCTTGAAATCATATACCTATGGAGGTGAAACTGATGAAACGAATGATGTTTATTATTGCATTTATATTTATAAGTCTATCGGTAATAAATCCCACGAAAGTTACTTTCGCTAAGAATGTGACTTATGAATTTAATGCTTTATTTGAACATAATGCCTCTGTAATGATTGTTATAAATTTGGATAGCGGAACAATTGAGAAAGCAAATCAAGCAGCCTATGAATATTATGGGTATTCCAAAGATGAATTTATGCAGATGAAGGCAGAAGATTTAGGATTTCAACTTTCTAGATTTTATGAAATGAAGCAGATCAAGGGCCATAGTAAACACATTTACTACATAGAAGAGCATATGCTGTTCGATGGTGAAATCAGAAATGTGAAAGTATACCCTTGTGAACATTACGATGGAGATAAGAATTTATTATTTGTAATTATTTATGATGTTACAGATGAACTAAATATGAAAGAGAAAACAAGTGCTTTGACCTTAGGTTTTTTTACTGTTTTGACTCTATTAATTCTAAGTCTTGTTGTATTAAGTGGAATATTGTTTTGGCAGATGAATAGAACGAAGCGGTTAAACAAAGAATTGAAGCATCATAATTTATTACGAACAACCTTTGTCAATGCCAGCCATAGTTTAATACAACTAAAAGATGAAAATTTAAATTATATTTTTGTGAATAAAGCCTTTGAAGAGTTTTATCAAAAGAAGGAAGAAGAGATTATTGGGAAAGATGATTTTCAATTGATTGATTACGATTTTGCTTGTCATGGGAAAAGTACAGATTTGTCTGCCATTAAGAAAAAATCAGTAATCGTTAATGAATTAAAATGGGGAGATAAAATTTTAAAAGTAACAAAATTTCCTGTGAAATTACCCAATAATCAATATGGTGTGGGTGGATTCATTGATGATATCACGGTGGAGTACAACAATCGGAATGATTTGTTGGAAGCCTTGGCTCAATTGAATCAAAGTCAGAATAAATTAAGAATGGTACTGGATTCCGTGGCCGAAGGTATTTTTGGTATTGACCAAAACGGTATTTGTACTTTTTGTAATGATAGTTGTCTTAAGTTATTAGGATACAATCATCAAGAAGAATTAATCGGTAAAAATATTCATAAGATGATTCATCATAGCAGAAAAGCTGGCACTCCTTATAAAGAGGAAGTATGTAAAATTCTTTCTGTTTTCCATAGTGGAGTAGGAGTTCATGCCGATGATGAGGTCTTTTGGAGGAAGGATGGAAGCTCTTTTGAAGTAGAATATTATTCGGATCCAGAATACCAGGATGGAGAACTGATAGGAGTAGTAGTTACCTTCTTTGATATTACCAAGCGAAAAGAAGAGGAAAGAAATATTATTTATAATAGTTATCATGATTCCTTGACAGGATTATTTAATAGAAGGTTTTTAGAAAAGAAGATGAAACAATTGGTTATGGAAGACAACCTACCAATTTCAGTAATCATGGGGGATGTCAATGGACTGAAACATATGAATGATATTTTTGGACATGCAGCAGGGGACGATTTAATAAAACATGCAGCGGATATTATAAAGAAGAACTGTCGCTTGGAGGATATAGCCTTTCGTTTGGGCGGAGATGAATTTTTAATGATCTTACCAAGAACAAGTTTAGAGGATGCAGAAAAAATATCCTCAAAAATTCGTGAGGAATTATCCAAAATTAAGATTCAAAGTTTTCATGGAAGTATATCCTTAGGGGCAAGTACCATGACCTCAAAAGATGAAGATATCATTCATACCATTGATATTGCCGATTCCAAAATGTATCAGCAAAAAACAGTGGATATGACCAAATTTAACGAAAATGCTGTAGATGATATCTTAAAAAAATTATATGAAGTTTCCCCTAGTGAAAAAGAACATTCGGATCATGTAATCGAAATCTGTGAAAAAATTGGAAAGGCGATGAATTTATCCTCTTCAGAATCAAGAAGATTACTAACGGCTGCCCGTTATCATGACATTGGAAAAATTATAATAGAACCGAAATTATTAAATAAAAAAACGAAACTGACTTATCAAGAAATACAGTTAATCAGAAGACATCCGGTGGTAGGATATAGAATTTTGAATCTATCCATTAAAACCTTGGATATTGCAAAATATGTCCTAAGCCACCATGAAAGTTGGGATGGAAATGGTTATCCCAATCATTTAAAAGGAAATGAAATACCGAAAATATCTCGTATTTTATTGTTGGCGGATGTATATGATAGGATGTTACACGGCAGTTATGATAGGGAACCGATTAGTAAAGAGGAGGCAATGAAAGAAATACAAGCTCAATCAGGAAAAAAATTTGATCCAGAGATCGTAGATATTTTTATGGAACTATATCATTCAAAGGAAATCTAGTTTATAAAAACAGTTCCAATAGAAAAGCAGTTCCACAGATCGCCTAATCTTAGTATGTGGAGTTAAAAAAATGAAGAAATTATATGAAATCTTGAAAGCAATATTGTGGCTTAATATTGGTGCATATATTGGAAATATTATCTGTGAGTATTCTTATAGAGTTCATTATCCAGATATTTTTACAGTACAATCAGCACCTTGGTATGTTGCTATTCTCCCTCATACCATATTTGCAATCATCCTTACAATTATTCTCGTAATCGGTATGGTTATAATCCAAAAGAAACAATAACAATATTACAATAGCTCTTTCCTTGATTAATCTCTTGCAGATTATAGATTTGCAAGGGGAATCAAGGGAGGAGCTATTTCTTTCTTTTCATTGACTTTCTGATTCAAGAATAGTATAAAGATATTAGAGAATTTAACCAGGAACTTCATAATATCGTTAAAATCTGATATTACTTATAGATTAGCATTAGAGAAGGACATAAAATAAATAAAAATAATTATATGATAGGAGGTCTATATGGAAAAGAAAACACCTCTATATGAAAGCCATTTGCAGGCTGGAGGAAAGATGGTTCCTTATGCAGGTTATTTATTACCAGTACAGTATGAAACAGGTGTGATTGCTGAACATATGGCGGTAAGAAGAACTGCAGGTCTATTTGATGTCTCCCATATGGGTGAGGTAGTCTTAAGGGGTAAAGATGCTTTGAAAAATGTACAACGTCTGGTAACCAATGATTGTAGCCGAATGTACGATGGTCAAGTAAAATATAGTCCCATGTGCAATGAAAATGGTGGAGTTGTCGACGATTTATTAGTGTACCGGCGAAAGGAAGACGATTATCTCATTGTAGTCAATGCAGCAAATCGCCACAAAGACGTGGAGTGGATTAAGCAGCATATTGTGGGAGAAGTGGAGTTTCAGGATATTTCAGATGAGCTTTCTTTGTTGGCTTTACAAGGACCAAAGGCTCAGGAAATATTATGCAAGTTAACAGAGGAAGAAAATTTACCAGGAAAGAATTATACCTTTAAAGAAAATATTTTACTGGCCGGGGTTTCTTGTACTATTTCAAGAACAGGATATACCGGAGAAGATGGGTTTGAGATCTTTTGTAGCAACCAGGGAGTTGTTACTGTGTGGAATGCCCTTTTAGAGGCAGGAAAATATAAAGCTCATAGAGATCATATTGATAAAGAAGATTTTGATATCATTCCTTGTGGATTAGGAGCCAGAGATACCTTACGCTTGGAAGCTGCCATGCCCCTATACGGCCATGAGATGGATGATCAGATTAGCCCTCTAGAAACTGGCTTAGGGTTTGCAGTGAAAATGGATAAAGAGGATTTTATAGGTAAGAATGCTTTGCTAGAAGCTGGGGAACCTAAAATCACTAGGGTTGGGCTAAGTATCACCGGACGAGGAATTGCTAGAGAAAATTGTCTGGTTTATATTGGTCAGACAAGGATAGGAAGAACCACTTCCGGAACCCATTGCCCTTATTTATCACGTCCACTTGCCATGGCTTTGGTTGATATTCATAGCAGTGCCATTGGTACCCAGGTAGAAGTTGAGGTAAGAGGGAGAAGAATCCCTGCTGAGATTGTAGCCTTACCTTTTTATAAAAGAGCACAATAAAAAGAAACCAATCAGAAGTGAAAGAAAAGGTTAAGTAAAAAGAACCCAACCAGAAGTGTAATAAATGGTTAAATAAAAAGACCCAACAACCAGTGCAATAAAAGAGTAAAACATGCAGGCAATTGTGGTTCATCAAAGATATTCAGTAATGTTTTTAAATAAAATATAGAATGGAGGATTTTATAATGAATCAGAAGAAATTTTTATTTTTAAAATCTCATGAGTGGGTGCAGTTTTTAGACGAAACCACAGCAAGGATTGGAATATCCGATTTTGCACAAGAAGAATTAGGAGATTTGGTATTTATTAATCTACCTGAAGTTGGAGATGAAGTAGTTGCAGGGGAAGAGTTTGCTGATGTGGAATCGGTAAAAGCAGTATCTCCTGTATATAGCCCTGTAACAGGAACCATAAAGGCAATTAATGAGGATTTATTGGATCAGCCGGAGTTGGTGAATTCCGATGCCTATGCTGCATGGTTTATTGAAGTGGAAAACATTCAAGAGAAATTGGATCTGTTAACGGAAGAGGAATATCGGAATCAATTATCTTAAGGAGGGGGTAGCATGGGTAGCTATGTACCAAATACGAAGAAGCAACAAGAGGAAATGCTTCACCTCATTAATGTAAAAAACGTAAGGGAACTCTACGAGAATGTTCCGGAAGAAGTATTCTTAAAAGAGCCACTGAATCTTCCCCAAGGGCTTTCTGAATTTGAAGTTAGAAGGAAAATGTCCGGGATTGCTGAAAAAAACAAGATCTTTCATACTATATTTCGAGGAGCCGGAGCCTATCGCCATTATATACCTTCTATTGTAAAGCAAATTAGCTCCAAAGAAGAATTTGTTACAGCTTATACTCCCTATCAGGCTGAAATAAGTCAAGGGATCTTGCAATCCATATTTGAATATCAGACCATGATTTGTGAATTAACCGGAATGGATGTTTCCAATGCTTCTGTTTATGATGGAGCAACGGCAGCAGCAGAGGCTGTGATTATGTGTAAGGAGAGAAAAAAATTTAAAGCCCTTGTTTCAGAAGCCGTTCATCCAGAGGTTTTGGAAACGATCCAAACCTATGTCAGTGGTATTGGTATGGAAGTGGTGCTTGCTCCTTGTAAAGATGGTAGAACCAATCTTGAAACTCTAGAGCAGTTGATGGATGAGGAAGTAGCATGTGTATTGTTACAACAACCGAATTACTATGGACTCTTAGAGGATGGAGATCGGATCGGTGCAATTGCCAAGGAATACAAAGCAAAATTCATTGTAAGTTGTAACCCCATATCCCTTGGAATCTTGAAAGCGCCAGTGGAATATGGTGCGGATATTGCTGTAGGAGAAGGACAGCCTCTGGGAATTCCCCTATCCTTTGGTGGGCCATACCTTGGATTTATGGCAAGTACCCAGGCCATGATGCGAAAACTTCCTGGCCGTATTGTAGGAGAAACCAAAGATAGCAAAGGTGAGAGAGCCTTTGTTTTGACCTTACAAGCGAGGGAGCAACATATTCGTAGGGAGAAAGCTTCTAGTAATATCTGTTCCAACCAAGCCTTATGCGCTATGACAGCAGCCGTCTATCTAGATGCTATGGGTAAGAAAGGTTTAGAACAAGTGGCGAGATTATCCATGTCAAAAGCTCATTATATGGAAGAACAAATCACCCAATTAGATGGTTTTGATCTGGTGTATCCCGGGGAATTCTTTAATGAATTTGTTACTACTTGTAAGGGTTCTGTGGATAAGATTATGAGTGAATTGGCTGAGCGTGGAATTCTTGGAGGATTGCCTCTTTCAGGTTCCCATGAGGGTCAAATCCTATGGTGTGCTACGGAAATGAATACGAAAGAGGATATCGATACCTTAGTTGCAATTTTAAAGGAGGTGACTGAGGAATGAAATTAATCTTTGAAAAAAGTGTTGCTGGAAGAGGATGTGATTTGCTACCAGCGTGTGATGTTCCTCTAATCGAAGTTAGCAAACGATTTAAAAGAAATAAGGAACTTCGTTTGCCAGAGGTTTCTGAAACACAAATTAGCAGGCACTATACAGAATTAATGAAACGAACTTTTGGAGTGAATGATGGTTTTTATCCCCTGGGTTCCTGTACCATGAAATATAATCCTAAGGTAAATGAAGAAATTGCAAAGAATCCAGGGTTTACACAGATCCATCCTTTACAACCAGTGGAAAGCATACAAGGATGTCTACAGGTCATGAAGCTGGCAGAAGAATATCTTTGTGAAATTACTGGAATGGATGCTTTTGATTTTCAACCGGCAGCAGGAGCCCATGGAGAATTTACTGGATTGAAATTAATACAGGCTTATCATCAGGATAGAAATGATAGCAAGAGAAGAAAAATCATAGTTCCGGATTCAGCCCATGGAACAAATCCGGCCAGTGCAGCTATGGCTGGTTTTCAGGTGGTTAATATTTCGTCTACCGAAGATGGATATGTTGATGTTGAGGAACTGAAAAAAGTGGTTGGTGAAGATACGGCAGGATTTATGTTAACCAACCCTAATACCATTGGAATGTTTGACAAAAACATTTTAACAATTACTAAGATTGTTCATGATGCCGGAGGATTAAACTACTATGATGGTGCGAATCTCAATGCAATTATGGGGATAACAAGACCGGGAGATATGGGATTTGATGTGGTTCATCTGAACTTACACAAAACATTTTCCACTCCTCATGGTGGTGGTGGTCCAGGTAGTGGTCCTGTAGGCTGCAAAGCTTCCCTTTTGGACTATCTTCCATCACCTAGAATTATTGAAAAGGAAGGTAAATTGGAGTGGGAGAAAAAAAGCGAGAAGAGCATTGGAAGGGTAAAGGCTTTCTACGGCAACTTCTTAGTAGTGGTTCGTGCGCTTTCTTACATCCTTACTCTGGGTCAAGAGGGATTAAAAAATGCATCTGAAAATGCAGTTCTCAATGCCAACTACATGCAAGAACAACTGAAAAAAACCTTTGATATTCCTTTTTCAGGCCATTGTATGCATGAGTTTGTCATATCTTTAGAAAAATTAAAGAAGGAAAAGGGAGTTTCCGCATTGGATTTTTCCAAGGCCTTATTGGATTATGGTATGCATCCACCGACCATGTATTTTCCATTGATTGTCCATGAAGCCTTAATGGTGGAGCCAACAGAGACAGAGACCAAGGAAACTCTAGATGAGGCTATTGAGATATATCAAAAAATCTATAATCAGGCCTTACTAAATCCAGCAGAACTACATCAGTCTCCGATTTCCACTGTTATTGGACGTCCAGACGAGGTAACTGCAGCACGGAATCCAATATTACGATATCCCTTTGACGAGTGAAATCTGAAGAAAGTTGCAAGTAAATACTTCAATGAGGTCTAAAGAAAGTGCAAATAAATACTTGAATGAGGTCTGAAGAAAGTTGCAAATAAATACTTGAATAAGGTCTGAACAAAGTGCAAGTGAAAATTTGAATGAGGTTTGACAAAGTTGTAAGTAAATACTTGAATGAGGTCTGAATAAAGTGCAAGACAAATACTAATAAAAAAGATAAATAGAAAGAGGTAACCATTGATTCATACGCTTAAATATATGATAGGGAAAAGTACGGATCCTTATAAAAATCTAGCCTTAGAAGAATATCTCTTAAAAGAGGTTGGGGATTTGGAGTGTATATTATATCTTTGGCAAAATGAAAGAACTGTGGTAATTGGAAGGAATCAAAATCCATGGAAGGAATGTAAAATTGCTGAGCTAAAGAGAGATGGAGGAAAATTGGTTCGACGTTTATCCGGTGGCGGTGCGGTATACCATGACTTGGGGAATCTTAATTTCACCTTTCTTGCCAGGAAAGAAAATTATAATGTGGAACGACAGTTAGAAGTGATTTTAAGGGCGATAAATCAGCTAGGGATTCCGGCCAGCAAGTCTGGAAGAAACGATATTACGGTAGAGGGAAAGAAGTTTTCCGGAAATGCATTTTACTCCGATGGAATCCATTGCTACCATCATGGCACCCTCCTAATTGATGTGGATTTAGAAAACATGGGAAAATACTTGAATGTATCCAGGGACAAATTAATATCCAAAGGAGTAGATTCGGTTCGTTCTAGAGTCACCAATCTGAAAAACTACAATCCCACTATGGATCTTGATGTCATAAGAAAAGAATTAATCAAAGGATTTCAAAGGGTTTATGGTATACAAGCAGAAGAGATTTCCCTAGAACAAATTCAGAAGGAAGAATTAAGAGAATTAGAGCAAAAATTTTCTTCTGAGGAATGGATTTATGGAAGAAAGATTGCGTTTAATTATTCCATGGGAAAACGTTTTTCATGGGGAAATATCGATATTCAGATAGAAGTTTGTGCCGGCACCATAAGGGATTGCGTCGTCTATTCCGATTCCTTAGATATTGATTTATTCCAGCAATTACAGAACTGGTTGAAGAATTGTACCTTTTCATCCCAGGCTATGGTGGATGCCATTGTATCAAAATCAATAACAGCATCCCATGAACTTATTATCAATGATATAGTTGCATTAATAGAAGAAGAAAATATTTAGTCACAATACCTTTTAGAAAGAGGTGGTATTACAAATGAATCGCCATTATGATCTGGTGGTAATTGGTTCCGGTCCCGGTGGATATGTAGCTGCCATTCAGGCTGCAAAACTGGGAATGAAAACTGCCATTATCGAAAACAGAGAGATTGGTGGAACCTGCCTCAATCGTGGTTGTATTCCAACCAAAACCTTAATGCATAGTGCTCAGATGTATCGGGAGGCTAAAAACTTTAAGGAAGCAGGGATCTATTTTGAAGGATTATCGTATGATTTAGAACGGATACAGGAACGAAAAGATAATGTGGTTGATAAAATGCGTCAAGGCATCATATCCCTGCTAAAGGCCAATGGAGTAGATATCTTATATGGAACGGGGAAAATAATTGCTAGGGGTAAGGTACTTCTACAAAAAGACACATTAAAGATGGAAGAGGAGAATAGGAAAAAAGAGCAGAAGGAGCAGAAACAGCTAAAAGAGCGGAATTTGGATCAGGAAAAAGCGCAGATACCAAAGGATGAACATGGGCAGATACTGAAAGAGGATAAAGAGCGGATATTGAATGTTGAGAAAGAGCAGAAGCTGGAAAGGGAGAACGAACAGAAACTGGAAGAGGTTATAGAGACAGATAAAATTTTAATTGCTACGGGATCTAGTCCTATTATTCCTCCCATCCAAGGTGTCCATAGTCTTAAGGTGGTTACCAGTGATGAGTTACTATCCAACTCCTTGGTATTTCAAAAATTATTGATTATTGGCGGAGGAGTCATTGGTATCGAATTTGCTTCCCTATATGCAGATTTGGGTTGTGAAGTGGAAATAATAGAAGCCATGGAGCGGGTCTTACCCCAAATGGACAGGGAAATTTCCCAGAGTGTTACCATGAGTCTAAAGAAAAGAGGAGTTTCCATCCGTACCCAGGCGAAGGTTACTAGAATTGAGCCTAGGGAAGGGAGTGGATTGGCATGCGAATATGAGGAAAAGGGTGGGCTAAAAGAAACAAAAGCGGATCTTATTTTAATGGCAGTAGGTAGAAAAGCCAATACCCAAGACCTGATTGCCAAGGATCTAACCCTAGAGTATGATGGTCCCTTCCTCAAGGTAGATGATAACTTTGAGACCAATTTACCGGGGATCTATGCAATTGGTGATGTGGTTAGAGGGAAACAACTGGCTCATCTGGCATCTGCTCAAGGTATTGTGGCGGTTGAAAAGATGTGTGGTAAGGATTCTAAGATTGATTTATCCTTAATCCCTTCTTGTATCTATACCTCGCCAGAAGTGGCTGTCGTAGGTCTTACAGAGGAAGAAGCCAAGGCTCTTGGGAAAAATGTTAAGGTTGGGAAATATCCTATGCTAGGAAACGGAAAAACCCTCTTATCCATGGGAGAACGAGGATTTATTAAAGTAATCTGCGATGCCCAGACTGATAAAATCATTGGAGCACAGCTTCTCTGTGACAGGGCTACGGATATGGTAAGCGAATTTACTACTGCCATTGCCAATCAACTAAGATATCAAGATTTGGCTTCGGTGATTCGACCTCATCCAACCTATAATGAAGCCGTTACAGAAGCCTTAGAAGATATCGAAGGTATGGCCATCCATTTGGTACCCCGAAGAAGGTAATATCTCCATATGTAACTCTTGTCTAGACTGTTCAATGACACAGCTTACTTTAACCTTGTTCCATTAAGTGAGTAAGACAGGAATTTGCTTTGTTACTACAATTTCCTCAGGAGAGATGTGACAATTATAAGCTAAAATGGTAACGCCATGGTCAGATGCCTTCTTGACCAATTTTGCAAATTCGGGGTCTGTAATATGATTGGGGCTGAAGCCCTTTGCATTTTCAATTTGTACGATAAAGAGAAGGATACTGCGGTATCCTTCTTTTGCCGCTAAAATTAACTCTTCAATATGCTTTCGTCCCCTGGCGGTAGGTGCATCGGGAAAGTAGGACCAGTTATCTCTTTCCAAAGTAACGCCTTTTACCTCAATAAAGCAGGTGTCTTCCCCTTGTAGTTGAAGGTCAAAGCGGCTATTTTGGTAAGTAACTTCTCTTTTCATCAATGGGTATCCTTTCAGTTCTGTAATTACCCCATTGGCAATGGCTTCATAGGCTAGGGCATTGGGTAATTGTGAATCGATAGAGATCCACATCTTATTTTTCATAACCATCCGTAGTTCATATTGGGTTTTTCTTTTAGGGGAGGGATGATAGGAGAGCATCACCTCAACGCCTGGGATTAATAGTTCTCTCAAACGACCAGTATTTGGGACATGGCAAATGACCTCTTCTCCGTCAAGGTCTACATATGCAATAAAACGGTTGGGTCTTTTAATAAAGCTACCATAGTAAATATCATAATTTAATTTCATACTTATCTCCATTTCTTCTATTTCATTTATTTCTTCTAAATTCGTCTGCTTCTTCTAAATTCTTCTAATTCTTCTAATTTCTTCTGGTTTTTCTAATGCGTTCCAACTTTCTAATGGAATTATAGTGTATTTTTAAATTCGATTTAATTTATTTGAGTTTATCTATCTGATATCTTTATAACTAGAGTAGCCTAGTTCAATTGTAAGTTAAATTACTGTATTATTATATAATTAATACAATTTTTTTTAAACCATTGATTAATGATTAAGGAATTGGTAAAATATAGCTAATTTGTGTTATATATTTTTTATCAATCAGGAATGAGGAGCAATCGATATGGAATTAAGATTAAGAGGGATAAAAAAATCCTTTGGAGAAAAGGAAGTTTTAAAAGGATGCACCTTTGATTTTCAGCAGGGTAAGATATATGGTCTGCTTGGTAGAAATGGAGCTGGAAAGACTACACTCTTTAATTGCTTAAGTGATGAGCTTATACCAGATGAGGGAAGAGCAGATCTCTATAGGGAAGAAAATGGGGAAAATGAACTTTCCACGGATGATATTGGCTATGTCTTTTCTACTCCGATTCTTCCAGATTTTATGACGGGATATGAGTTTATCAAATTTTATATGGATATTAACCAGAGAAAATCAAAAGTAAATCATTCCATTGATTATTATTTTGATTTGGTAAAAATAGCACCGGAGGATAGAAAACGTTTGATTAAGGGATATTCCCATGGAATGAAAAACAAAATGCAAATGCTCTGCTTTTTAATTGCTAGGCCACCGGTCATTTTACTCGATGAGCCTCTTACTTCTTTTGACGTTGTCGTAGCTTTAGAGATAAAGCGACTTCTAAGAGAGATTAAACATGAGCACATTATCATTTTTTCTACCCATATTCTGCAGCTAGCCACCGACCTCTGTGATGAAATTGTTATATTACATGATGGTATACTGGAGAAAATCGATCACCAACTGCTATATAAAGAAGATTTTGAAGCCAAAATTATTGAAATGTTAAAGGATGAGAAGCCAAATGAATAAAACGATAAAAAATATATTTCACATTAAAGCGGTTCATGATGTGAATACATTTATCTATTATTTTAAACGATTATGGCTGATAGGGAAATGTATACCCGATACTGCTTATGCCAACGATACCGTAAAATTAGTACTTTCTATCATAGTTCCTGCGCTCAAGATAAGCACACAGTTTTTTCGTAAGGCAATCTATCTCTTTTTTTTCATAGGAATCCCCTTACTAATATCGTTGGATAAGAGCATACAATTACCCATGGAACGATTTGATTTTGCAGTTCATATTTTTTTCTTTATGTCTTGCTTTATTGGACCCTTGGGAGAAAGCCATGTGTTTAAGGTGGAACAAATAAAGTTGATTTGTCTAAAGTATTTTCGCATGGATGCAAAAAAATATACTCAAGCAAATATAATAATCCAATATGTCCCTTTCATGATTTACTTCCTTCCCGGATTATTGGTTATGGCACTATTGACAGGAGGGAGTATCTTACATGTGTTGTTGTTATGGCTTTCATTATTTTGCTTCCGTATGATGGGGGAAGCCCTACAGGTTTGGTTCTATGAAAAGAAGAGTATAATTTTATCAAGAAATAATATTATCATGGGAATATTGATTGTGATTGGAGTGTTTTTGGCTTATATACCCATGTTTTTAAACATAAATTTAAGGATTTCAGAATTACTATTCCATCCTGTGATTATTCTATTCTACTTAATTTTAGGCGGATATAGCTTTTATTATATTATGTGGGGATATTCTAATTATAGAAAGAAAATCATTCGATCTATGGACACTAAGTTTATGACATCTGAGATGCTCAAAAAATCAAAAAAATCGGTCTTTACTACAGTGGAAATGAAAGAAGAGGATTTAGATCATTCGAAGTTATCAAACTCAAACCTACAGAACTTAAAGGGTTATGCTTATATGAATCAGCTCTTCTTTATCCGGCATCGAAGACAACTGGTAAGGCCTGTTTTTTATCGATTGGCTTTCGTTCTTTTAGCTTTTTTAGTTGGTCTAGGTTTCTATATCATAAACCCTACGTTGGCCATTCGTTTCAGTGAAAGAATGGATCGAATCGTACCTACCATGGTTTTTCTGATGTATGGGATAACGACCACCGACAAAGCTTGTAAGGCAATGTTTTATAATTGTGATATAAGTCTTTTAAGATATGGATTTTATCGGAAACCACGGGCGATTTTAAGCAACTTTCGTATTCGCTTGTTACGGATATCCTTACACAACTTAATTGTAGGATTTTCTATTTGCCTGGCCATGATTGGATTTTGTGAAATTTGCCAGACCAACTGGATGACCAGGGGTATGTTGATGTTATTTCTAGTGATTTTATTGTTGTCTGTGCTTTTCACAGTACACCATTTGTTTTTATACTATGTATTCCAACCTTATTCCCTTGGGTTAGAAGTAAAAAACCCCTTCTTTAAGATATTAAATGGACTTATGTATGTTATCTGTTATATCTGTTTTATGATTGAGGCTAGTGGAGTAGTATTTACCTTGGGTGTACTGATATCTACCATACTATATATCGCCATAGCATTAATTTTAGTATATCGTTTTGCACCTAAGTATTTTCGAGTTAAATAAAGATTTCGTCTATGATTTTTTGTAAGTAGATTTAAGATTTTGTTAGCTTGTAACTAAATAATATTAAATGAAGGGGAGAGGGTTATATCTATGGTGAGACTGTTGTGGTATGGATTTTTCTTAGGATTGTATTATTTGTTTTTTTTCTTCTTTAGGATGTTGAATTCTAACTTATTTCTTGCGATTTTTCTTTCCTTTATTTTAGTGATGGTTATTTATTTTGTAATTGCTTTGATCAGAAGCATAATTCAAAGAAATCTATTGGAAGAAAAATGTGACCCCCATAAGTGCTTGAGAGGGCTAGAAAAACAAGAAAAAATGATAAGAAATAAGCCCAAGGCTCAGGCATTGATTGGTATTAACAAGGCGGCAGTACACCTTGCCATGGGAGAGTATCATGAGGCAAAATCCATATTGGATCAGATTGACACCTACTATTTAAAGGATCGGGATAGTACCCTGTTGGTATATACCATAAACTATATCTCTTGTTGTATGGAACTAGGAGAGTTGGACAAAGCCAATGAGTTGTTTGATACCCAATTACCGGTACTCACCCCTTATAATAAAAAATTAAAGAAAAGTATTGGTATTCTAATAGGACAAAGACTTTTTCTTCAGGGGAAATATGATGAAAGTTATGAGCAATTAAAAAAACTAATTGATGAAGATATCAGTAGAAGACAATTTCTGGCTATCCTATTTCTATTAGGGAAAATAGATGAAATACGGGGCAATTCCGATTTGGCGAAAAAAAGATATGAGAAAATAGTGAAACTTGGAAATCGCTTGCATCTTGTTCAATTAGCTAAGGAGAGACTAGCTGATTTATAGTTCCTGCAAATTTCAAAAAAAATTCTAGTCCTATAAAGCTTATAAAGAATTTTTAGTAAAACATTCTATAAACAGTGTAATATATAAAGAAGGAGACATATAGAAGACAAACATTTGTCAATGATATGTCTCTTTTGTGTGTTTCTTTTGTATTTCTCATTTGTATGTTTCATTGTCCAATTTTTTAGTATAAGAATTTGGTCTTAGATTATTGTTAATAAAAACTGGTTTTACCAAAATCGACATAATAGTAAAATATTGAATATAAATCCCCCTTGTGTTACAATAAAAGTATATTATATCTAATAAATGTTTGCTTAAATGTTTGCTGAAAATTATGTCCTAAATGGAGTATTAGGTAAGTAGTAATAAGTAAGAAGTAAGAGGAAAGATTAAGAGTAAGAGAAGGGTGGTGTATGGGTTCTCCTCTCATAATATTGGTCACGGGATTTAGAACCCTAAAGGATGGAAAGGAAAAGTAAGCTTAAGACAAGGTTGAAACAGCTAAATCTAATTAGAAATCGGAAAGTAGCTACGAAACTCTCATTAGTTGTAGTACCTGGGATTATCATGATGATACTCCTACTACTTCAGTTGGGCTATCAAACAAGTAATGTAAATGAGAGTGCCAAACAAACTTATTACGATGAAATGTACTTGAATACTAGGCTCTTGCAGGAAGCAGAAAGGGCATTTTACAAAGCTGCTCTTATTGAAAAAACAATTCTTAATCAAGAGACTGAGCTGGATAATAAGGAGAAATTAATTTCTCAGATGGATTTTCAAGCCAGTAGAGTTTTGGATAAGGTAGATGAGGTAATTGAAAATCTAAAGAAAAATCCGGATTTTGAAAGCTTCCAATTCACGGGTCCAATGTACACGGTTTATGAATTACATAATAGCTTTCTATCTTACTTTGATGATTGGGAAAATGCTTATGATTTTAATAGTGGTAGTGGTGATCTGGAGGCCAGAAATTCAGCTTTCGATGATGCCAATGAGTACCTTAATTATATGGCTGATCTTCTTGATCTTTATAGTAAAGAGGCAGCAGATAAAATATCAGATAGCATTAAACAAACCATATTTACCTCTTCACTCATTAGCTTTCTGATTATTATCCTGATTGCTATTTTGTCTTATGGGATTATCCGTTATTTGAAGAGGAATATAGTAAGATTAACCTCGGATATGGAAACTCTAGCTAAGAATGATTTAACCATTACACCACAAGAGCTTGAAAGTAAGGATGAATTAGGTAAACTAACCCAATCCATTTACAGTCTGGTTACTTCTTTGAAAAGTATTATCAGCAATCTTACGGACTCAGCAAGACGCTTATCGGAATCTTCTGCAATGATGAGAACTAGTTCCAATGAAGTAATTAATTCTATGGATGACATTGGGAAGACCATAGAAGGAATCGCCCAAGGAGCATCAGGACAAGCCTTAGATGCCGAACATTTGGCGGTGGAAATCGCTAATTTAAGCAATGTTATAACGGAAAGTGTTAACAACGCCAAGGAATTAACCCTAGCAAGTACCGAAATTAAATCTGCCAGTGTAGATGGACTGGAAAGTGTAATGCAGTTAGAGGATATTACCAAAAAGAATGAACAATCCTTTCAAACGATCTTTCATATTATCAATTCAACCTATGAAAATGCAGGGAAAATTGGTGAGGCTAGTAAGATGATTTCTGGTATAGCCAACCGTACAAAGTTATTAGCCCTAAATGCTGCTATTGAAGCTGCAAGGGCAGGAGAGTCCGGTAAGGGCTTCGCAGTTGTAGCTGATGAGATACGTAAACTTTCTGAACAAAGCGAAGGGTCTGTTAAAACTATAGATCGAATCCTACAGGAATTAAAAGATGGAATCGTTAATGCCAATGAGCAAAGTAATATAGTAAAAGATGCCGTAATTAACCAAACCTTACGGGTGAATGATACCAAAGAAAAATATATGGACATTACAAATTCTCTGGATCGAATTAATGAAGAAATCCTTAAAATGGAGGATGTAACCAATAAGCTAGAGAAAAGTAGAGTGAACGTATCCGATATCAGTATGAATATCTCTTCCATCACAGAAGAGTATGCAGCCAGTACCCAAGAGGTATCTGCCACTACAGAGGAGTTATTCAAAACCATGTCTGGCATTAATACAGCGGTAGAAGAAGTGGATACTATGGTGAAAGAATTAGAAAGTATAATAAATAGCTTTAAACTGGTATAAGTACTTATAAATGAGAACTTTAAGGGGCTGTCAAACCACGGTTGATTAACCGCTGTTATGGACAGCCCCTAAGTTTATTTTTTTATGTTCTCATATATCTCTTTTGATATATAATATTGATCTTATTCAGCAGGTTTTGCTTTTGTGAAGAATTTATATCCTAATGGAGAACTATAGAAGCCTTCTAACTTATCAGATAATAAGAAAAGGTCTGTATAGTAGTAAATCGGAATAACAGGTAAATCTTCACCTAAGATATCCTCTGCCTGATGCATTAAAGTCATTCTTTCTGTTCTGTCAGAAGAAGCCTTAACACGTTTGATTAAATCATCGTATTCAGGATTAGAATATTGAGCATCGTTATTTCCGCCACCAGTTACCCACATATCAAGGAAGGAAATAGGATCATTGTAATCTGCTAACCAACCATGACGTGCGATTTGGTAATCACCTTGATTTCTGGTATCGATAAATACTGCCCAGTCTTGGGAAGAAATAGTAGCTGTAACACCTAATTTATCTTGCCACATATAAATGATAGCTTCTGCGATTGCTTCATGGCCAGGGTTAATCATTAACTCTAAGCTAGGGAAGCCTTCGCCGTTAGGATAACCTGCTTCTTCCATTAAGCGTTGTGCTTCTGCTACATTAGCATCATAATCAGCAGGATCAACGCTATACCATTTATTTGCTTTATCATGGAATTCATCTGTTACATTAATATCAGATAAACCAGTTGGTACAAAAGTATCTGCAGGTTGCTGACCACCCTTAGCAACAGAATCTACGATATAATTTCTGTCAATCGCTAAGGATAAAGCTTTTCTAATATTAACGTCTTTCACAATTTCATCTTCTACGTTTAAGCATAAGAAATAAGTACCTAACTGACCTTCGATTTGTAATCCTTTACCAGTCATTCTTTCGATTTCTTCGTTAGGAAGATCATCGCCGAATAGGATCTCGCCGTTTTCAAATGCAGCAAGGATAGTATTTTTATCTTCCATTAGATGGAAGTTGATGGTGCTAGGAACGATTTCGTCTTTTGCATAGTATTTATCGTTTTTCTTCATAACGATCATAGACTGATGTTCCCAAGAATCAAGTACGAAAGGACCGTTACCGATATATGACTTAGGATCCTGTGTCCAAGTATCTGGATCTTTCGATACGATATCTTCTCTTAATGGGAAGGTAGTAGGGAATGCACAGATCTCTAAGAAGTATGGAGTAGCAACTGCAAGAGTAATCTCTAAAGTTTTCTCGTCAATAGCTCTAATTCCAAGTTCGGATGGATCCATTTCCTCTGCCATAATCTCGTTTGCATTCTTAACCATATCAATCATGTAGTTATAGTCAGATGCTGTAGCTGGATCAACCAATCTTCTCCAAGAATAAACGAAAGCGTCTGCTGTTAAGTCTTTACCATCAGACCATTTCGCATCTTTACGGATTTTAAAAGTATAAACTAATCCGTCGTCGCTTACTGTGTAGCTTTCTGCAACACCTTCTACGATTTCTGATTTTTCATTTAATTTCATTAGTCCTTCAAAAACGTGGTTGATATAAGTAGCGCCATCAACCGCAGTATTTAGGGAAGGATCAATGGTTTCTGGTTCGGGACCAACGCTGACATCAAGAACAATGCCCCCATCACCGGAATCTTTTTTACCACAGGCTGCTAAAGCACTTGCAAGAACCATGGTAAAGATCAAAAGAAGAGCCAGTGATTTTGTCTTTACTGATTTTTTCATAAAATTCTTCCTCCTTTTAAATTGATTGCTATCAAATAATCCAAGCTTGTTTCTAGATAACCTTGCTTCATTGGATTGTTTGGATAGCCATATAATATATAGAAACAGGTGAAACTTTTCTATTTCAACCTATTACTAACCTAAAGTGTTAGGGTATAAGGAAAGCATAAATACACCTATTACACCCAGTATCATATATACTATTACTAATCTAAAGTGTCTGGGTATAAGGAAAGCTTCATAAGGATTAAATATGATGACATGCGGTATAATGTTCTGCACCATAATCCTTTAATACTGGTTTTTCCTCTGCACAGATTGCGGTTGCTCGAGGACATCTTGTGCGGAAAGGACATCCACTGGGTGGATTCAAAGGACTTGGGATGTCACCACTTAATATAATCCTATTGGTGGATCTGCTTGTTTTTGGATCCGCAATTGGAATAGCAGAAAGTAATGTTTGAGTATAAGGATGAAGTGGATTCTTATAAAGTTTACTACTTTCTGTCAGTTCAACCAAATGTCCCAAATACATTACACCGATACGGTTACTAATATGTTTTACAATGGAGAGATCATGGGCAATAAATAGATAGGTAAAATCTTTTTCAGCCTGTAAATCCTCCAACATATTAATGATTTGTGCTTGTATGGACACATCCAGTGCGGATACAGGTTCGTCACAAACAATAAATTCTGGTTCCACTGCTAAAGCTCTAGCAATTCCGATTCTTTGTCTTTGTCCACCGGAAAATTCATGGGGGAAACGGTTCGCATGCTCACGATTTAGTCCAACCGTATCCAGCAGGGAATAGATTTTTTCCTGGCGATCTTTTTTATTCTCATATAGATTATGTATATCTAAGGGTTCCCCAATGATATCACCAATGGTCATCCTTGGGTTTAAGGATGCATAAGGATCTTGGAAAATAATTTGTAATCTTCTGCGGTAGGAATGCATATTCACATTTGTAATATCTTTTCCATCATAAATAATCTTTCCCGCTGTAGGCTCATGGAGGCGAATAATGGTTCTACCAAGGGTTGTTTTTCCACAACCACTCTCACCAACCAAGCCTAAAGTTTCCCCTTTTTTTATGAATAAATTTACATCATCAACTGCCTTGATTTTGGCGGTTTTAAAACCATTTTTTACAGTAAAATATTTTTTTAAATTCTTTATTTCAATTAAATTTTGCTTTTTTTGATTATCCATTGTTTGTAGCCTCCTTTTCATACTCCTCTTTAATGGCTAACCAACAAAGAGTTTTGTGTCCTTCAGATACTTGATAAACAGGAGGTACATTGTTTAAACAAATTTTCATACAATGTTTGCATCTTGGTGCAAAGGCACATCCCTTTGGTGGATTAATCAAATCCACTGGATTTCCTTCGATTGGAATTAATCTTTCATGTTCCTCTGTATTTAACTTTGGTATGGATTTTAATAATCCCCAAGTATAAGGATGTTTCGGTGAATAGAAAATTTCATCAATGGTTCCAGTTTCAACAATGTTTCCGGCATACATAACTGCCACTCTATCGCAGATATCTGCGATAACACCTAAATCATGAGTAATAAAGATGATACTCATGTTAATCTTATTTTTTAATTCTTTCATTAATTCTAAGATTTGTGCTTGGATGGTAACATCCAAAGCCGTGGTTGGTTCATCTGCAATCAATAACTTGGGATTGCAGGCAAGAGCCATGGCAATCATTACTCTTTGTCTCATACCACCGGAGAATTCATGAGGATATTGATTGATTCTTTTTTCCGGTTGGTTAATACCAACTAATGTAAATAACTCAATCATTCGTTCTTTTCTTTGTTCTTTATCCAAATCGGTATGTTTTCTTAAGGTTTCATCAATTTGGTTACCAACAGTATAAACAGGGTTTAATGAGGTCATAGGATCTTGGAAGATCATACCGATATCTCTTCCTCTTATTTTTAATAACTCTTGTTCGCTTAGTTCTGTAATTTCTTGACCATCAAAAAGGATACTACCACCAATTACTTTACCTGGTTCTGGAATAATACCCATAAGCCCATAAGAGGAAACAGATTTTCCACTACCGGATTCACCCACGATACCCAGTACCTCTCCTGGTTTTAAGTTATAGGAGACACCTCTAACGGCCTTAACTTCTCCTGCATATGTAAAAAAGGATACATGTAAATCCTTTACTTCCAATAGATTTTCATTGATATTTTCAGCCATATTTCCACTCCTTACTTCTTTAGTTTTGGATCCAAGGCATCCCGAAGCCCATCACCAAATAAATTAAACGCCAAAATAATTATGCTAATCGCTATCGCTGGAAACAAGAGGCGGTAAGGATAGGATTGAATACCGTCTAATGCATCGGATGCTAAACTTCCAAGACTGGCCATTGGAGCGGAAACACCCAAACCTAAGAAACTCAAGAATGCTTCAGTAAAAATAGCAGAAGGAATTTGTAACATGGTAGTTACAATTAAGGTTCCTACACAGTTAGGTAATAAATGCTTTCTAATCAATCTGCTTTTTTTTGCACCTAAGGCAGTAGCAGCATTCACATATTCCATTTCTTTCAATTGAAGTACTTGCCCTCTGACTATTCTTGCCATACCTACCCAGTACAACATACCGTAAACGATAAAAATAGCCACGATCCCAGGTCCTAGTTTTTGCAAACCACCTAGAGCACCACCGGTATCAAATGCCTTCTTTAAAGGATCTTTTAAAACGATAGATAATAAAATAACAATTAATATATCAGGTACAGAATAAATAATTTCTACAATTCTCATCATAATATTGTCGACAATTCCGCCGAACAAACCTGAAATTGCTCCGTAGAGTGAGCCAATCACCAATACGATTAAGGCAGCACCGATACCGATAATCAAAGAAATTCTAGATCCTATCATAACGCGGACTAATAAATCTCGACCATGTAGATCGGTACCAAAGGGATGTTTCCAACAAGGAGCCATGTTTTCATCCCCTCTGATTTGTTGATCATATGTGTATGGTGAGAGCAGTGGTCCCACAAAGGCAAATAAAATAAACAATATAATTACGCACAAAGCGATCATGGCGATTTTGTTCTTTTTTAATCTTCTCCATGCATCCTTCCAGTAACTAGTATTCTTTGTAAACTGTATTAAATCTAACTGCTCCTGTTTATCCGCTGGTTTAAAATCATCCGCGGATACATCAATTTGCAGACTTAATTTCTTCTTTAAGCTTTCTGACATCATTATGTATCCTCCTAATTCTCTTCGCCTAGTTTTATCCTTGGGTCAACGAGTTTATATAATAAGTCGCAAACCAGATTCATTATAATAATAAATGTGGCTAGGAAAATGGTAGTTCCCATGATAACCATATAATCTCTTGCATTAATTGCTTTAACAAAATATCTTCCTAGACCTGGTATATTGAATACTTGTTCCACGACAAAGCTTCCGGTCATAACATATCCTACCAGGGGTCCCAGATAGGTGATTACAGGAATTAGTGAATTTCTAAGAGCATGTTTAAATGTAATAATAAAATTACTCATTCCTTTCGCTCTTGCCGTTCTTATATAATCCTGACTAAAAGCTTCTAGCATACTGGAACGCATTAATCTTGCTATGTAGCACATGGGATAAAAGCTCAATGTTAATACTGGTAAAACATAACTAGAAGCGGATTTTAACCCATAGGTAGGAAGAACTTTTAATTTTACTGAAAAGATAATCATTGCTGTAGTAGCAACCACAAATCCTGGCATAGAAATACCCAGGGTAGATAGGATACGAATAACATTATCCGCAAGTTTATTTCGCTTAAGAGCAGCGATACAACCCAAGGGGATACCAGTAATAACAGCCACAGCTATGGCCATAGCACCTAGCTTAGCTGAGATAGGGAATGATTCAAGAATGATATCTTTGATAGCCCTGTTTCTTTGAAGAGCATAGCTTACACCAAATTCTCCCCGTAACAGGTTTAACATGTAGTTTTTAAATTGAATAATTAATGGTTTATCCAGTCCATATTTCGCGTAGAGAGACTTCAGAACAGCTTCACTGGGAGCCTTTTCGCTCATGAATGGATCACCTGGTACTAAATTCATAATTATAAATGTAATTGCTGAGGCGATAAAGATTGTAAATAATGCTGCACCTATTCTTTTTAGTATGTACTTGACCATAAAATAACCTACCTTTTACTTTCTTTTGATGTCTTTAAGATAAATCACAGAAAGCCTGAAACAACTGAAAAATATAGACTTTCAAATTGTTTGGTATTGGGGAATATGTGAATTATCTAGGAATAATATAGTATAATATATAAATTTTGGTACATGAAGTCAATAAAAAAATTGCATTTCGATTTAGCCATTGTTATGCTCATCTTTGTGCAAATTAAGTCATGAAAATGTATATTTATAATTTATTACCAACTTTTGTATAAAAATTTATATACTATGCTTAAAAGAATAGTACATTTTGGTAATTATGTCAAGATATAAAATACAAATGTCCGTGCAATGCACAATATGTAACAAATTTACGATAGATGGAAAAATACAACAAGACCACTAGTAAGAGATTTTTTCTATCTTTTACTACTGATTTTGCATAAATTACACCCTATTTTACAAACATCATGGAGTCTATTGGATGCTTGTGGTTATGTTTTTGACCAAAGTCACTGGTTGGTTTTTACCTATTTTTAAGAAAGTTTATGAAAAGATAATATTTAAATTCGACAGAATAAAAGAGGTCATTTACAAGAGGATACTACAAGAGGATTATGATAGTACATGAAAGGACAAATTTAGGTAATATTTAATAATAGGAAGGAGATCATTGATGTCGAAATTATTTTCAAGTTTCTCATTTAAGAATTTAGAGCTAAAAATCTATCTTGTTATGGTACCCATGAATATGGATCAGGCAGATCAGGAGGGCTATGCCAATGACTGGCACGATATTCATTATAAAAATGTATTTTTTTAGGGATAATTTACTTGACAAAATTCCACATCCTATTATAAGATAAATTGTTTTTACTAATTATATGGAGGCTTTATTTTGGATAAAAATCAAGTGAATGAAATAAAAAGAAGACGAACTTTTGCAATTATATCCCACCCAGATGCAGGAAAGACGACCTTGACGGAAAAACTTCTTCTCTATGGTGGTGCCATTAATTTAGCAGGTTCAGTAAAAGCAAAAAAGACAGCCAAACATGCCGTATCGGACTGGATGGAGATTGAAAAACAACGTGGTATTTCTGTAACTTCATCGGTAATGCAATTTGAATATGACGGATACTGCATTAATATATTGGATACTCCTGGACATCAAGACTTCTCCGAGGATACCTATCGTACCTTAATGGCAGCGGACTCAGCAGTAATGGTAATCGATGCGTCCAAGGGTGTGGAAGCACAGACAATTAAACTATTTAAAGTTTGTACTATGCGCCATATTCCCATATTTACTTTTATAAATAAGCTGGATCGAGAAGCCAAGGACACCTTTGAGCTTTTAGATGAAATCGAAACCGTCCTTGGAATTAATACCTATCCAATCAACTGGCCCATTGGTTCCGGTAAGAATTTCAAAGGAGTATACGATCGAACATCGCAGCACATTAATCGTTTTTTTGCAGCAAACAATGGCCAAAAAACCGTGGATACCATAGAAGTGGATTTGGGAGATCCCAGCCTTGATACATTAATAGGAAAGGATAATCATAAAAGACTAACTGAAGAGGTCGAACTTCTTGACGGCGCTAGTAGTGAATTTGATTTGGAAATGGTTTTAAAAGGGAAATTAACACCGGTATTTTTTGGGTCTGCTCTAACTAATTTTGGAGTGGAAATATTTTTAAAACATTTCCTAGCTATGACCACACCACCCTTGCCTAGAATGTCATCTGAGGGATTGATTGATCCAGTGGAAAATGATTTTTCCGCTTTCGTATTTAAAATACAAGCAAATATGAATAAGGCTCATCGGGATCGAATTGCCTTTATGAGAATTTGTTCGGGTAAATTTACAGCAGGTATGGAAGTATTCCATATACAAGGGAAGCGAAAGACAAAACTATCCCAGCCCCAGCAGCTTATGGCTCAGGAAAGAAAAATTGTGGAAGAAGCTTATGCCGGTGATATCATTGGTGTTTTTGATCCTGGCATCTTTTCTATCGGAGATACTTTAAGTAGCACAGATAAGAAGTTTACCTATAAGGGAATACCTACTTTTTCACCGGAACATTTTGCTAAGGTGCGTCAAGTAGACACCATGAAAAGAAAACAATTTATTAAGGGGATTAACCAGATAGCTCAAGAAGGTGCAATCCAGATTTTCCAGGAATTTAATACTGGTATGGAAGAGATCATCGTTGGAGTAGTTGGTACACTTCAGTTTGATGTTTTAAAATTCCGTTTGGAATCCGAATATGGTGTAGAGATTCGCCTAGAAACACTTCCATATGAATACATCCGCTGGATTGAGAATGAGGATATCGACATAAGTGCGATTTCGGTATCATCCGATACCAAGAAGATTAAGGATTTAAAAGGAAGACCACTTTTATTATTTGTAAATCGTTGGAGTATTCAAACAGCCTTGGATCGAAATAAAGGGTTACTACTATCTGAATTTGGAAAGAATTAGAAGGTATAATAAATACAAATTGGGCTAGATTAATAATTATAAGAATATGTTTTAGCTTTTTCCTATTAACCCTTCTTTTGCTTACGATACTGGGTAGGAGTAAGTCCTACTAGTTGTTTGAATTGTCGCATAAAATGCTCGTAATTGTCATATCCGCACATCATCGATATTTCCCTAACAGTACAGCCGGTCGATGATAAATAATGTTTGGCATATTCGATTTTGCTTGTGATGACATCGGAAATACAAGTGATTCCGAACATTTGCTTATATAGTCGTTGAAAATAAGATGGACTTAAGTTTACTTTTTGGGAAAGTTTTTCTACTGTCCAACGTTCTTCCGGATGCCTGTAGATTTTCGAACGAAGTTCCAGTAACTCATCCTGATGGTCGTAAAGAATATTGTCATGGGGTTCAAAAATCACCAATTCCCTAACCTTGACGAAGAGCATTTTTAATAGTAAATTCATAGACTCGTTGCGATATACATTTTTTGATATGTATTCCAGATAGATCTCTTTGATTAATTTATTTACCGGCTTTATAACAGGAGGTTTAAAGAGGGTATCCAAAGGAAGATTTCGAATTTCCCTTTCGTTATCTATGTCAAAATGAATAAAGTCGTTGACATAGTTGTTATCCTGTGCAAAGTATTTTTGTGGGGTTCCCTTCTTATAAATAATGATAGAATCCTTTTCTGCATATTCTTTTTTGCCGTCAAGAATAAATACGGCCGGAGTCTTTACTTGAATAAAGAGATAATCACCAGATCCATTCGGTCTGTCTATTATAAATTTGTTATTGTGGGTATAATTAATTCCAACTTTATTTATTTTCATGGCTCATCCTCAAAAAGTATTATTTATCATATATAGAATATCATATATCATTGTAAAAACCAGTGTCAATATGGTATTGTTAAAATACGATAATGCATTTAGAAAGGTGGATTATATGAAAGCAAAACTAATACTCAACAAGGACTTCCCTGTTAGCGAAATCGATAATCGAATTTATGGTTCTTTTATCGAACATTTGGGACGAGCTGTTTATCATGGTATCTATGAACCAACACATCCTACAGCAGATGATATGGGATTCCGCAAGGACGTTCTTGAAATGGTAAAACAATTGAATGTGCCTATCGTTCGTTATCCAGGTGGTAACTTTGTTTCTGGTTACAACTGGGAAGATGGTACTGGTCCTAAAGAAAAGAGACCGAGACGTACAGAATTAGCTTGGCATGTAATTGAAACCAATGAAGTAGGTATTGATGAATTCCAAGAATGGGCTAAAAGAGCAAATACTGAAGTAATGCAAGCGGTTAACTTAGGTACTAGAGGATCGGATGAAGCCCGTAATTTATTAGAATACTGTAATTTCCCTAAGGGAACCTACTATAGTGATATGCGTCGTGCTAATGGTTTTGAAGAACCATTTGATATCAAGGTATGGTGCCTTGGTAATGAGATGGACGGGCCTTGGCAGATCGGTGCAAAAACAGCAGAAGAGTACGGAAGAATTGCTTGCGAAACAGCAAAAGTAATGAAAGAACTGGATCCATCCATTGAACTTGTTGCATGTGGAAGCTCAAATCTCTTCATGCCTACCTTTGGTAAGTGGGAAGCAACTGTCCTTGAACATACTTATGATTATGTTGATTATATTTCCTTGCATAACTATTATGGAAACCGTGATAATGATACCAAAACCTATCTAGGATGCTCCTTAGATATGGATGAATTCATTAAATCAGTGGTTGCAATCTGTGATTATGTAAAGGCAATTAAGAAGTCTGATAAGACAATCAATCTCTCCTTTGACGAGTGGAACGTATGGTTCCATAGTAATGAGGCAGATAAGAAACTAGAAAGATGGCAGATTGCTCCTCATCAGTTAGAAGATATCTATAACTTTGAAGATGCCTTGGTTGTTGGTTGTCTCTTAATTACACTACTGAAAAACAGTGATCGAGTGAAAATGGCTTGTCTAGCTCAGTTGGTTAATGTTATCGCACCAATCATGACAGAAAATGGTGGCAGTGCATGGGCACAGACAATCTTCTATCCATACTTGCACGCTTCCAATTTCGGTAGAGGTGTTGCTTTAGCTCCTGTAGTAAAATGTGATACCTATAGCACTGAGAAGAAGAAAGATATTCCTTATGTTGAAACTATTGGTATTATGAACGAAGAAAAGAAGGAATTAACCGTATTTGCAGTAAATCGTTCTCTTGAAGAAGGAATCGATTTGGAAATTGATTTAAGAGACTTTGCAAATGCTAAGTTAATTGAGCATATCGTTCTTGAACATGATGATATGAAAGCAGTAAACTCAGCTGAGAATCCAAACAATGTAGTACCTCATAACAATGGTGTTACAAAGATTTCTGGAAATGCAGCAGTAGCAACATTAAACAAACATTCTTGGAACGTAATTCGTTTTCAGATATAATTCCATTGATTAATCATAAATAAACAGTGGCTGTGGCACTAGGGATTAAAATTCCTGTGCCACAGCCACTGTTATGTACTGTCTTATTTTCACCAAGCCAGTCAGCTAGGATTTGCTTTATAGTCTTAAGAAAAATAGCTTTTAAATCAACGAAATCAACGCCGGATCGTTCTTATACCTCCTTGTTTTCGGAGCATCTCAGTTTGCTTCTTGGCTATATACCTACCTAATATATTGTTCTTTTCAATAAATTTGCATCCGTATATAAAAGAGTTAAGATGTTCTAGGAATTCTCTCCTTACAATAATACCAGATAGGCTTAAGTTCATGTGACCATCTTTTACTTTCAGCCTCACGGTTCGATTGATATCAATTTCCTCACTGGTTATAAAACCCACGCCTGTTTCACTAATATCCTTTACTAGTACCGAAATCGCTGTAGGTCCTGAGGGGGAATTAATATATAAGGGCATATCTTCACCAATATAAATCCGATATGAATCCCTCCGATTATAGGGCTTGCCTTCACCGAACAGGTCTATCATATGATAAATCTTTCCGCCATATCTCACTAATTTTATTAGGATATCATCCCAGGAGTAAACTTTTCCATTGTCTTTGTACAGGAAGTTGATTTGGCAGTTGTCTGAAAAACCAATGGTTTGATCATTCATTTTTATTGTATTAATTAAAACGGAATTATTAATAATATTTTCTATCTTGCTTTCAAAGGACATGGTTTGACCAGCACATTTCACTTCGATCTCGATATTAGCTCCAGGAGCGATTTCATCTATTTGCATAGTAACACCTCCTTTATATTAGGAAGAAACTTACCCAAGTTACGTTAAACAATAGGTAAAAATACCTATTTTATTGTATATAGTATACAATGAAATTAGACAAAAGACAATTAAAAACTAAAATTTGCATAAATCATAAAAATCCAACACAAAACATAGCTTTACCTACAATATTATGTTTGCTATAATAAACTAAAATTAGAAAAACTTATGACCAATGATAGGATTTAAGGAGGTTCATCCTATGAAATTCACGAAAATGCAGGGTTGTGGTAATGATTATATTTATGTGGACTGTACCAAAACCTTAATTGAAAATATTCCTGAAACGGCTCGAAAGGTAAGCGATCGACATTTTGGTATCGGTTCGGATGGATTAATCCTGATTAGGCCTTCTGAAAAAGCGGATTTTATGATGGATATCTATAATAATGATGGCTCTAGGGCAAAGATGTGTGGAAATGGAATTCGATGTGTGGCTAAATTTGTTTATGACAAGGGACTTACTAAGAAAAGGAAGCTTAAGATAGAAACCTTAGCTGGAATTAAAGAGTTAGACCTAACCATCGAGAATGGTGAAGTGTCATATGTTACTGTGAATATGGGAAGTCCCATAATGAAAGCAAGGGAAATTCCCGTGATTACGGATCGGGAAGAAATGATTGCTGAACCTATCGAAATAGCTGGAAATACCTATGAGATTACATGCCTATCTATGGGCAATCCCCATGGAGTAGTCTTTGTAGAGGATACCGATACCATACCTATGGAAACTCTGGGGCCTTTATTTGAAAATCATAAAATCTTTCCAGATAGGGTGAATACGGAATTTGTTCAGGTAGTGGATCGCAATAGAATAAAGATGCGTGTATGGGAACGGGGCTCTGGTGAAACACTAGCCTGTGGAACCGGTGCCTGTGCCAGTGTAATGGCATGTATTTTGAATGGCTTAACGGATCATCAGGTTACGGTATCTTTATTGGGAGGAGATTTGGAAATCACATATGATGAGGAAGCCAATCTAGTCTATATGAAAGGACCAGCAGTTAAAGTATTTGATGGTGAGATTAATTTAGGATAGATATTGTTTCGTATATTATGGGATGTGTTTTGTATAGTAAATGTAATAGGTTTTGTAATGTAAATGGAATAGGTTTTGTAAAGTAAATGTCAAGAAAAATGCAGATGGTTTTATAGTATTGGAAAGGAGATAATTATGAAAAAAATCATAGAGATTCATGGGATGAGTTGTGAACACTGTCAGGCTAGTGTTGAAAAGGCATTGAATGCAATCGATGGTGTAAAGGCAAAGGTTGAGCTAAAGAAAAATAGAGCTGTTATAAATCTAACGAAAGAAATACAAGATCAGACCTTAAGGGATGCCGTAACCGAAGCAGGTTTTGAAGTAGTATCCATTACAGAAAAGAAGGGTTTGTTTTCCTGATCATTTGCCATTCTTCATTGATTAATCCCTTCTAAAATGCTATACTATTTTATAGTAAAAAGCAGGTATATTTTTGATTAGGAGGGATTTTTTTTGATTTACCCCAAGAATTTAGAAAAGGGTTATAGGGTGGGAGTCACAGCAACCTCGGCAGGCTTTGAGGCTGAGGTTGATTTGATTCGTTTAGATAATGGAATAAAGCATTTTGAAAACCGTGGTTATCCTGTAAAGGAAACTAAAAATGTCAGGACTTGTTCTCAGGGGAGAAGTTCTGATGGGAAGACTAGGGCAGAACAATTCCATGACTTGATTCGGGATCCTGAGGTTCGGGTAGTTTTTGCAGCCAGTGGTGGTGATTATCTTGTAGAGATGCTTTCTTATTTGGATTTTAATATCCTTAAGGGAAACCCCAAATGGGTACAGGGATATTCTGATACAACGGGTTTAACTTTTACCTTAACCACAAATCTGGACATGGCAACCATATATTCCAATAATTTCAGTAGTTTTGGTATGAAAAATTGGCATAAATCCATGGAAAATAATCTAAGAATTTTACAAGGGGAAGATATTCTACAAGAGAGTTTTCCTAAATTCCAGGATGGCTATAAACCAAGAATTACAGGGTTGGAAGAATTTGAATTGGAGAAGGATGTGGAATGGAGAAATATAACTCCATCGGTGGAAAATCCTAAGGATAAAATCACCTTATATGGTCGTGCCTTAGGAGGATGTCTTGATGTCCTCTTAAATCTTGTAGGGACTCGTTTTGACAAAACAAATGAATTTGTTGAAAAATACAAAGATGATGGTATTTTGTGGTACCTAGAAAGCTATGATTTAAATAGTGAAGCTTTGGTTAGAGGACTATGGCAACTAAAGGAAGCCGGTTGGTTCCGTTATGCTTCAGGTTTTGTTTTTGGAAGACCAGCTATGTTTACGACCCATACGGATACTTCCTATGATGAGGCTGTTTTATCGGTATTAGGAGAACGAAACTTGCCTATCATTTTAGATGCTGATATAGGTCATAAACCACCTCAAGTAGCAATGATGAATGGGGCTCTTGCACGGGTAGAGGTAGAAGGTGGTAAAGGTAATATCATTTTTGAAAGAAGGTAAACAATGTAATGGGGAAGAATGAAATAAGAAACGATGGAAATGAATCTAGCGCAAATCAATCGGCTGTAAAAGATTTGGCGGATAAAAAGACTGCACAAAATGTTTCTGATGTGAAGGAAGAGAGGGATATAAGATTTTATTATGAAAAAATAAAGACTTATATCCTTGACCTTCTATCGAAGTTGAAAGAATTAGGGGGCTCGAAGAACAATGAGCTGATTCCTTTGGGATTCTTCTTGGGATTAATTATTTATTTGGAATTTGTCTTACATTTATCTTTGTTTCGAACCATCGATGACAAGATAATTTATCCTATTATTTTTGCTGTTCCTGCAGCTGTCTTATGCACCATCATAACAGGATTATTCTCAAAGATTTGGAATCAAATTTTGTTTTGGGCTATCACCTTGTTGACTTGTCTTTTGTTCGCAACCCAACTCATCTATTATGACTTATTTAAAGTATTCTTCTCCTTTCAATCCATGGGGATGGCAGGGGATGCCTTCTCTGAATTTGGTACGGATATCTTAACCGCAATCCGGGAAAATATCTTCGGATTGTTACTTGTATTTCTACCATTACCGATCCTAGGAGAACTTATGAGAAAAATACCTCTTGCGAATAAGAGAGGATATAAAATACAGGGAATTCTAATCGCTTCCAATGTAATTATCTATGTTCTAGCTCTTGGATCTTTGTTGATTTATGGAAAAGGCGATTATTCCCCTTTTGATTTATATCATAAAAGCAAGGTTCATGATCTATGTGGAAAACAATTGGGGATCATAACAATGACCCGGTTTGATATAAGAGGGCTCATTTTCGATGAGGATGACCTTGTATTGGTTGATGCAGATACCATAGAATGGGAAGTTGAAAAATCGGTAACTCCGGTTCCTACACCATTACCGACTCCAATTGTGAAAAGAGATGATGGGGATGGGAAGAATAAACCGTCCCAACCGACCCCGACCTTGTCTCCTACACCGACTCCCATTGACAGATCCCCCAATGTGTTGAATATCGATTTTGGAGCCTTGGCTCAGTTGGAAAAGGATGAAAGTATACGTACCATGCATCAATATTTTGCCAATGTGGAGCCAACCAATAAAAATCAGTATACCGGAATGTTTGAAGGATACAATTTAATTATGATCACGGCAGAAGGATTTTCTCCCTATGCAGTTCATAAGGAGAAGACCCCCACCTTATACCGATTGACCAATGAGGGCTTTATTTTTAAAAATTTTTATACCCCTCTTTGGCAAACCAGTACAAGTGATGGGGAATTCGTAGCTATGACTGGATTGATTCCTGTAGGCACAAGAAGTATGTATCATTCTAGGAATAATTATATGCCTTTTGTTCTAGGACATCAATTCAACAAACTAGGAGTGGCCAGTAAGGCCTATCACAACCATACTTATACCTATTATCAAAGGGATCAGACCCACCCAAATCTAGGCTATATCTATAAGGGTGTTGGCAATGGCCTGGTTCTAGAACATGATGTATGGCCAAATTCCGATCTGGAAATGATTCAAGCAACCGTGGACGAATATATTAAGGAAGATCAGTTTCATGTCTACTATCTTACGGTCAGTGGACATATGAATTATTCCTTTATAGGCAATAGTATGTCCAATAAGAATAAACATCTTGTTGCTGACCTTGATTATTCTTCTAGTTGCAGAGCTTATATAGCCTGTCAGATGGAACTGGATAAAGCCTTGGAGGAATTGATCAAAAGGCTAGAGGAAGCTGGAGTTGCCGATCGAACGGTTATTGCTCTCAGCGCAGACCATTATCCCTATGGATGGGAGAAGGAGAATTTGGATGAACTAGCTGGGCGCGTCCTGGATCCCAATTTTGAAATATACCGGAATCATTTTATTCTCTGGAGTGCAGGAATGAAAGAAAGTATTGTGGTAGAGGAACCCTGTTCAAGCCTTGATATATTACCAACCTTATCAAATTTATTTGGTATCGAATATGATTCACGGCTGCTCATGGGTAGAGATATTTTCTCCGATGCAGATCCTCTTGTTATATTTAACAATCGAAGTTTTATAACCGATAAGGTGATGTATAATGCAGAAACAGGAGAAGTAATCCAATTAACAAAGGAAGAACTACCAGAGAATTATATTACAACAATGAATAAAAGAATCAAAAACAAATTTGCCATATCAAAAAGTATTATTGAAAAAGATTATTATGGTCATATTTTTAAATAGAACAGTTTTCTGAACTTAATCTTATATCCAAAGCACTCCGTGTAGGATGCAAAATTATAATCCCGAAGAAGCCGCTGCAACCATTTTCTTCGGGATTTAATAAAATTATTTTTATTTGGATGTTAAAAGACTCTCGTATGGCTTGGATGCATGAAAGTGAATAATTAAGCTATGATAATTAAGGCTAATGCGAATTGGTATTATGATAAGGGCTTTTGAGAAATCAAAGAAAGATGGTATTATGTATAAGGGTTTTTGAGAAATCAAAGAAAGATGGTATTATGCATAAGGGTTTTTGAGAAATCAAAGAAAGATGGTATTATACATGAGAACTTTTGAAAAATAACTGGAAAATGTATGAAACATGAGTAGTTTTGAAAAATATAGAAAAGGCAGGTATGTTGATGGAAATTACTGAAGAAATCATCCATAAGGTTGCTGAGTTATCAAAATTAAGACTTACAGATAAGGAGAAGGATAAACTTCTTGAGAGTTTCCATGGTTTCTTAAATTATGTGCAAACCATGAACGATTTGGATACCAAAGATGTGGAACCTATGACCCATGTTCTTCCGTTGAAAAATGTATTTCGTGAGGATAGGGTTTGCCAAGAAACCGATAGAGAGTCGGTGTTAAAGAATGCACCAGAGAAAAAGGACCGATACTTTGCGGTTCCTAAAACAGTGGAGTAGGAGGTTAGAATGAAAGAGATTACAAAAATGACAGCTCTAGCCCTGGGACAAATGATTAAGAAAAAAGAAATCAAGGTTTTTGAGGCGGTCCTTGCTCAATTAGAAGCGATTAAGCAGCGGGAGCCCTCCTATCACTGCTATATCACAGTTTTGGAAGAAGAAGCCTTACAAATGGCAAAGAAAGTTCAGGAGCAGATTGATGCGGGATTACTAGAGGATTCCCCCTTAGCTGGGGTACCAGTGGCAATCAAGGATAATATTTGTACCAAAGGGATAAAAACCACCTGTGCATCCAAAATGTTAGCCGATTATGTACCTAGCTATGATGCCACTGTTATTGAACGATTAAAGGCAGGGGGAGCCATTATTATAGGAAAAAGCAATATGGATGAATTCTCCATGGGAAGTACCACGGAAACATCATATTATGGAGCGACAAAAAATCCTTGGGATAAGGAGCGGGTACCAGGAGGATCCAGTGGTGGATCAGCGGCAGCAGTAGCAGCAGGGGAGGCCTTTTTTGCTTTGGCTTCCGATACAGGAGGATCCATTCGGCAACCAGCAGCCTATTGTGGAGTTATCGGCTTAAAACCCACATATGGAACAGTTTCTAGATATGGTTTAATTGCTTATGCATCTTCCTTAGATCAGATAGGAACCATGGGAAAGAGCGTAAGTGATTGCGCCAGCTCCTTAGAACTGATTTCTGGATATGATCCTAAGGATTCCACAAGTATCAAAGAAAGTCATTTCCAATATAGAGACGCTCTTGTGGAGGGGCTTAAGGGCATGAAAATAGGAGTACCCAAGGGAATTTGGAAGGCTGGACTTGATCCAGAGAATGCCCATGCAATTCAAGAAGCCATAGGGCTTTTCCGAAACATGGGAGCTCATATAGAAGAATTTGAAATGGAGTCTATGGAATATGCAGGACCTTCTTATAATATCATTGCCTGTGCAGAGGCCAGCTCTAATTTGTCTAGATACGATGGTGTAAAATATGGTTTTCGTTCCATGGAATACGAGGATCTTGAAGACTTATATATAAAAACCAGAAGTGAAGCCTTTGGTGAAGAGGTAAAGCGTAGGATTATGCTGGGTACCTTGGTGCTTAGTTCCGATTATTACGAGTCTTATTATAAAAAGGCATTAAAGGTAAGAAGCTTGATAAATAGGAGTTTTCAAAAAGCATTTGAAAAATGTGATATTTTACTAACTCCAACAACACCTACAACAGCGCCAAAATTAGGTACAAGCCTATCCGATCCCTTAAAAATGTATCATACTGATACTTATAATGTTGCAATTAACCTTGCAGGACTTCCAGCCCTTAGTATCCCTTGTGGTTTGGATAGTAAAGGTCTTCCCATGGGATTACAACTCATCGGTAAACACTTTGGGGAGAAGGATATTATTCGGGCTGCATATAACTTTGAACAGTCTGGAAGCCTTGTTAGCAATGGCAATGAATTCTAGGGAAAATCAAGGAGGTATCAGTATGAAGCTTTATGAAACTGTCATTGGTTTAGAAGTGCACGTGGAATTGGCCACTAAGTCGAAGATCTTCTGTTCTTGTTCTACCGAATTTGGAGGGGAGCCCAATAGCCATTGTTGTCCGATTTGTATTGGTTTACCTGGAACTTTGCCGGTATTAAATAAAAAGGTAGTAGAATATGCGATTGCAGCAGGCCTAGCCTTGAATTGTAGTATTACACAAAAATGTAAATTTGACCGGAAGAATTATTTCTATCCGGACCTTCCTAAGGCATATCAGGTATCTCAGTTATACCTACCCTTATGTCGGAATGGTTATATAGAAATTGAAACCGAAGCAGGGAAGAAGAGGATTGGAATTCATGAAATTCATATCGAGGAGGATGCTGGAAAGCTAATCCATGATGCATTTGAGGATGGCAGCTTAATTGATTATAATCGCTGTGGTATTCCTTTAATTGAAATTGTAAGTGAACCGGATATGCGTTCTCCACAAGAAGTAATTGCCTATCTTGAAAAACTGAAAATGATTCTTCAATACCTAGGTGTCTCCGATTGTAAGATGCAGGAAGGGTCTTTACGGGCTGATATCAATTTATCGGTTCGTGAACTAGGCAGTAATCAGTTGGGTGTCAGAACAGAGATGAAAAATATGAATTCTTTCAAAGCAATTGCTAGGGCAATTGAAGGAGAAAGTAAACGCCAGATTGAACTACTAGAAGCGAACAAAGCTGTGATTCAGGAAACTAGGCGTTGGGACGATAAGTTAAACACTAGCATTTCTATGCGTTCGAAAGAAGATGCTAAGGATTATCGATACTTTCCTGACCCAGATCTTCCACCTATGGAAATCAGCCAGGAATGGATTGACCAAATCAAAGGAAGGCAACCGGAATTACGGGATGAGAAAGTGGAACGTTATCAAAGAGATTATGGTATTCCCGCCTACGATGCTTCAATTATTACCGGAATTAAAAAGCTGGCTGAGCTATTTGAGGAGACAGTAGAAATCTGTGGGAAAGCAAAAGAAGTATCCAATTGGATTATAGTAGAATTGATGCGCTTACTTCGGGAAGAGGAGATGGAAGCAGAGGATATCTGCTTTGCCCCTGTAAACCTAGCAAAATTAATTCAGCTGATAGAAGAGGGTAAAATAAATCGTACGGTTGCCAAAGAAGTATTTGAGCATATTTTTAAGGAGAATGTGAATCCAGAGGAATATGTAGAGCAGCATGATTTGAGTTTGGTATCGGATGATGGTTTGCTTCGCTCCGTTATCGAAAAAATAATATTAGAAAATCCAAAGTCTCTTGAGGATTATAGGAATGGTAAAGATAAGGTTATAGGTTATCTTGTTGGACAAACCATGAAGGAAATGAAGGGTAAGGCGGATCCCAGCATGGTAAAGGACATTATCTACGACTTGTTAAATCCATAAAATAAATTACTATTCTTATTGTAGGGAATAGCAAAACATACTATAATAGAGGCAAATTTAATAAGGGGGAGTAACATGGAGGAGAGAAGAAGGGCAAAAAGAATGCCAGTGAAATTATCACTGGAAATTTTAAATCTTTACAAGCAGGATAATGTAAATGTAAGTAATATAAATGCTCCTATTGAAGTGATGAATATTTCCAAAAGAGGAATCGGTTTTCGTTCCGAGAGTGTACTTCCCATTGGATATTATTTTAATGCTAATATTAATCTGAATAATGCGGATACCATACGATCTGCGGTAAAAATAATTAGAAGCCAACCAGAGGAAGGAAATATGATCCAGTATGGATGTGAATTTGTTGGTATGGCGACCATATTATCTTATATCTTTGATGAATATGATAAGAAATTAAGTAATGAAGAAAAAGTATGATATAAGCCTGAAGAATTAAGTTGTTAGAATAAAACAAGTTAATTCTTCAGTTTTTTTATAGCCTAATTATGTTCGAATATCGAAGGTATAGCGTTTTAGATCTACTGCTTTTGATTCTAAATCTAAAACATCCTTAACCAAATCAAGGGGTTTTGATATAACTTGAACCCTGGAATTAAAAGCATATCCCTTTTTTTTCAGTGCCTCCTCTAATTCAGATAAGTTTTTAGATATAAGATCAGCGCTTATTTTATCTTCCATTTGAAAATCTGCATGGATTTTATCTTGCTTTAATTTAATATGAACATTAACCTGTCCTAAGTTCTCCAGATTAAGGAGAAGAAGAGCATCTAAGATGTCAGTATTTTTAGTTGATCTTTTTTTCTTTGATATGAGATAGAGTTCTCCGTATACTTTGCGATATTGAAAATGTAGAGGAAGCTGGATATAAGGAATCAGCTCATTCAAACTTTTCATAAAATTTAAATTATTTTCTATGGTTTCTGTCTCTTGCAAGAAAACTTTAGAAGCTTCTTTCTGATTCAAAATTTGGTTTAGGAGTTTAATATCCCTTTCCAGACGATGGTATCTTTCCCTAATTCTTTCTTCGGTCATATTTTCAGGGCTTAAGGTCCATCTTTGATAGAAGGCTTTTTTCATTAGTTTAAAATAAATGGGAGAGCTGGTGATTTCTCTGATTACTTGCCCATCCTGCTTTGGCAAATGAGTATGTATAAAATCAAGGATGTCCGAAACAAAGATGGTTCCTGTATCCTTAAGTTGATTGCTAACTTCATTAAAGTCCTTATATGCATGACTATTTTCAAGGTGAATATTTTTAAGCAAATTTATCAGGTCTTCCTGTTCCTGACTAGATAGAATATCCGACAAGGGAACTCTTTTGAATTCAATATTTGAAACTTCCTTGCTTGAATGAAGAATTTGCTGTAGGGGGGGTGTTCCATTCTTGCTCACATCATCTTTATCGATTTGATTTTCATGGTGATGATTCGAATCGGTTAATAGTTCAAGGACTTGTTGATGAAAAGTAATTCTATCATCCAAAGAGTCAAAATACATGGGATTAGCAATTTGATCAATCACGGTAAAAAGATGATCAATTATATAGTGACTTCTTTCTTGGTAGGACTCAAATTGATCCAGATTTTCTTTGGTAATGGGAAGGTTCAATTTATACAGAGTAACAAGGGTGGCTGGAGAGACCTTTTGGTACTGACGGGAGTATTTGGCCAAGGTTTGAAGGGTATGTTTATCAATGGGCATTTGGTTTTTCAATAGTTCCATTATCATGGATCTGTTTCGATTGGTAGCTGGAATACCAGAGGAATCCATCGCCTTTTCAATTATGTTATCAAGGGGAGAAGTATTTTCTTGGGACAAGTATTTTAAGGTTAGTTGCTTGTTTGTGTCATCCGATATAAGAAATTTAGCTTTTTCTCCGATCGAAAGAGGGAGATTACCAAATGTTTTTGCTCTTAATATTTGTTTGCCTGCTTCTAGTAAAAGGCTAATCTCATTAAATTTAAGGTCAATAATTTCACCTTGAATAATCTGCCCCTTGGTAAATACCAGCCTAGGTTCCTGGGATG
>DUNZ01000215.1 GCA_012839085.1 Clostridiales bacterium | reverse complement strand
TTTATTTACCAATATGTTTATTTACCAATATGTTTATTTACCAATACAATGCTTTTAAAATTATAATTATAATTCTTCAAAAATATAAATCTATAAGTATTAAGTAATTTTGTCCAATTTAAAAATTATCGTCCAATAATTGGAAGTATGCCTGGGAATGTTTACAAGCAGGACATAAGTCAGGTGCTTCCTCTCCCTCATGAACATATCCACAATTTAGACATTTCCAGAATACTTTATCTTCTTTTTTGAAGACAGTACCATTTTCAATGTTTTCAAGTAGTTTGCGATATCTCTCCTCATGATGCTTTTCTACATCAGCAATTAAAAGGAAACGTTCAGCAATTTCATCAAATCCTTCTTCTTTTGCAATTCTAGCAAATTCAGGATAATCAATTTCTGCCTCTTCATGTTCTCCAGCAGCTGCGGATTTTAGGTTGGCAACGGTATCACCATAAGCAAAAGGATAGGTAGCATTGATTTCTACTGGAGCAGGATTTTCACCATCTAAATATTCCAGAGCAAGTTTCATGAATACCTTAGCATGTTCCTTTTCATTTTCTGCTGTTTCTAAAAAAATATTTTGAATTTGTTTATAACCTTCTTTACCAGCTACGGATGCAAAATAAGTATATCTCATTCTAGCCTGTGATTCACCTGCGAACGACTTCATTAAATTCTCTAATGTTTTAGTTCCTCTTAAGTTAGCCATTTTAACAACCTCCTATTGTAAAATTTTTATTAGTGACTGCAAAAAAGTGACTTACTTCCTTTATTCTGCAACCAACTAATTATAATGTAATGTAATTTTCATCTTATGTCAATCATGGTCACAATAATTCAAAGTTTTTTAAGTTTTTAGTACTAAAGATTTATTATAACCAACCATCTAACTTAATAATCAATAATACATATCAAAAATCCTCTAATCAATATATACAATATTTATATTTGAGGCTTTTGACCTTGCATTTTATTTACTTAAGATAATTTATGAATAAACAATCCACTCCGCAATTTTGGTTCAAACCAGGTGGATTTTGGTGGCATTAATTTATCTGCATCTGAGACATCAAATAGTTCCGTAATAGAAGTCGGATACATTGAAAATGCCACTGTCATATCTTCTGAAACTCGTTTCTCCAATTCCTTTAATCCCCGAATTCCTCCGATAAAATCAATTCTGTTATCAGTCCTTGGATCCTCAATCCCAAGGATTGGTTTCAACAAATAGTCCTGAAGAATAGAAACATCTAGAGATTTCACAGGATCTAAGCTATCTTTTATTCTATCCTTTGCAGATAAACGATACCATCTACCATCGAAATACATACCAAATACAGCCTTCTCTTCTGGCTCATAGCTATTACTAGCTTTTTCTTCAATCTCAAAATATTCCCTAACTCTTTGTAAGAACTCATCTTTACCCAAACCATTCAAATCTTTTACAACTCGGTTATAGGGCATAATCATTAATTGATCATGGGGAAATAGAACAGATAGAAAATAATTAAATTCTTCTCTACCAGTAAATCCTGGATTTTCCTTCCTCCGTTTTAATCCAACCTTCACTGCAGAAGCTGCCCTATGATGGCCATCGGCTATATAGATACTTTCTATGGTAGCAAATTCATTCTGGATCTTATGTATCGGATCCTCTTTCCATATACGCCATACCTTATGCTGTATTCCATCCACTGCAGTAAAGCTATAGATTGGTTCTTCCTTCTTCACCTGATTTATAACATCATTGATGACTTCCTTAGAACGATAGGCCAAAAAGATTGGACCTGTCTGAGCATCACAAATATCAACATGATTGATTCGATCAATTTCTTTCTCTTCTCTAGTATTTTCATGCTTCTTAATCACATTATTTAAATAATCATCGATGGATGCACAGGCAACCAAGCCCGTTTGGGAACGACCATTCATTATCAATTCATAGATAAAAAAATACTCTTTATCTTCTGTTAGGAAGGTTCCATCCTCTTGCATTTCATCTAGAATCTCTTTGGCCTTCTTATATACTCTTTGATCATAAATATCAACCTCATCGGGAAATGCTGTTTCCGGACGATCTACACGTAGGAAGGATAAAGGTTCCTTTATCACTTCCTCTTTTGCTTCCCTGCGGTTATAAACATCATAGGGAAGAGCTGCTACCCTATCCACAACCTTAGGATTTGGTCGGGTACAAATAAACGGTTTTACTATCGCCATATAATCCCTCCTGTTCAAAGTCTTGCTAGGCTACTTTATACTTCATGCAGTACAACTTCAAAAACTTTCATCGTTCTCTACTCTTACAAAAACCTATGTTTATACTGCCTTGGTTAAACTTTTAAGTTTCTTACTTAATTGATTTACCTTTTCAATGGATTGATTCATCTGAGAAATACGGGAATTTTCATCTTCAATAATAGAAAGTATCTCCTGGGTTGAAGCTGAATTTTCTTCAGAAATGCTGGCCACATTGGTAATCAGCTCTTGTATTTCCATAAAGCTGTTCACTGCATTATTAATTTCCAGCATACTCTTATTTAATTCCTCATTTGTATCAGCAAAAATTTTCTTTAACTGGGTAAAATGATCTGTAATCTCGTTAATATATTCTGTACCTTCACTTACGGCTTTCTCACCTTCTAGGGATTTTTGCGCTGCCTCTTCCGATTTTATAAATATCCCCTGGGTCACTTCTGTTATATTCACAACCAACTCTTGAGTCTGTTCGGAAAGTTTTCTGATTTGATCTGCCACTACAGCAAATCCCTTTCCTTGCTCTCCTGCACGAGCAGATTCAATTGCAGCATTCAAGGCTAATAAATTGGTTTGTGCGGCAACTGAGTTTATCCCTTTCAGCAAATGATTGATGGTGTCTATACTGGTTTTTAAATCAATTACAGTTTCTGCGGTTGATCTAACGGAACCATTGATTAGACTCATCCGATTTGAAATTTCATTCATTTTATTCCAGCCATCTTCAACCTTAAGGGTCACATCATTGGATTTTGTTATAAGTCCTTGGGAAATATCCATGGTATTATTGACCCCCATGACACTATCGGTCATGGTTTGATTGATATGGTTAATATTAGTAGCTTCCTCTTCAATAGCAGTTGCCATCTGCTGAACAGCGATTAATATATTCTTGCTAGCTTCATAAGTCTTTTTGGTACGAGAATCAAATTCTCCGATATGGGTATCCAGCAAGGAGGTCTGTTCATCAACTGTTTGGAAGGTTTCATTGAGTTTTGTCAGAACTTTGGTTGCCTCCTCTTCCTTCTGACTAGCTTTCCGAACCAATTCATTTCCCCATTTGGTTAATAAATATAATACAAGTAAGGCACCATTCATCAAGGTAATAATTGTTAGAATTTCTTTTATACCAACATCGGAATATAAAAATTTTTCAGGTATTAAAAGATATGTGATAATAAAAGCTATATTCAAAAACAGACCAAAGATTGCAATTAGTTCTTTTTTAAAATATAAAGCAATCATTGCTATGGTAACATATAGCATATAATGTTTATTCAAAGCATAGCGATCTACATAAAAAAGTGCAAGGATTACAGTAGCTGATAAAAGCGAAAACAGGAAACCTTTAACGTAATCATTGATCGGTATGAAGTAATTTATCATACATAATGCTATCATGGATAAACCGGCAATAATAGGTACAATACTATCTGCCAAACCTCTAGCAATTACAACCTGAATACATATTAAAACAACCAAGCTAATAACAATTGTTATGTTTACCTTATGTACTCTCTTTGTATTATAATTATCTTTGCTTTGCATAATCTATCTTCCCTTCGATTTTATCTATCGTTTATACTTATTGCAAGTTGTAAAATCCGTAGTAGGATACCCCCATACAAGGTTCCTATTAGAATTCACTATAATTATAAACCAAAACAGGACATGAGTCATGCTTTTTCGCTTAACCCATGCCCTTAATTTTATTATTCTCTATTTTACTATCCTTACTTTGAGTACTCCCTTTATCTTTGCTAATTTCTCCACGACTGCTCTATTATCTGAAGATTCCACATCGATAACGGTATATGCATAATCCCCCTTACTCTTGTTCACTAAATCTGTGATATTAATATCAACTGCGGAAAATGCACCAGTAAACTGGGTTAACATATTCGGTATATTTTTATGCAAAATTGCGATACGTCCTGCCGTTGTACAAACCCCTGCATCGCAATTGGGGAAATTAACAGAGTTTTTAATATTACCATTTTCTAAGTAATCCTTCAATTGCTTCACAGCCATCACTGCACAATTGTCTTCGGATTCCTCAGTGGATGCACCTAAATGTGGGATCGCAATTACCCCCTCCATGCCTGCGGTTTTCGCATTGGGGAAATCTGTTACGTATTTTGCTACCTTACCAGACTTTAGAGCAACTTCTATATCATCATCTTTTACCAATAAATCTCTTGCAAAGTTCAGGATTACAACTCCATCCTTCATCTTAGCAATTGTATCAGCATTAATCATTTCTTTGGTATTGATATTAGGATCTTCATGCTCGATTAAAGGAGTATGTACGCTAATATAATCACACTCCTTATAAATCTCATCTCTGGTCTTCACATGGATGATATCCCGGGAGAGATTCCAAGCGCTGTCAACGGAGATAAAAGGATCATAGCCGTAAACCGTCATACCAAGACGATTGGCAGCATTAGCAACCAGTACTCCAATGGCACCTAAGCCGATTACACCCATTTTCTTTCCCTGAATTTCCTTACCAGCAAATTGGCTTTTACCTTTCTCTACCAATTTGGCAACATTAGGATCATCTTTTATGGACTGAACCCAATTGATACCACCAACAATATCACGGGATGCTAACATAAGTCCTGCAACCACTAATTCTTTTACACCATTGGCATTGGCTCCTGGTGTATTAAATACTACAATACCTTGCTCAGCACATTTCTCCAATGGTATATTATTAACACCAGCACCTGCTCTGGCAATCGCCTTTAGGTTATCGGAAAACTCCATATCATGCATCCCAGCACTACGTACTAAAATGACATCTGCTTCATTCACGTTCTCAACTTTTTCATATTGCTCAGTAAATTTCTTTAATCCCACTTCAGCAATGGGGTTTAAGCAACAATACTTCATACTTATACTCTCCTTTCTATTCCCACATCCAAAAGTCATTCCGCTTATCAAACACAACTATTTCTCTATTACTTCTCTATTATTTCTCTATTATTTTTTTTAATTGTTTCATTATTATTTTTCTATTATTTCTCTATTACTTCTCAATTATTTCATTATTACTTCTCTATTATTTTTCTATGATTTCACTATTATTTTAAATTCTCAGCTTCGAAATTTTTCATAAACTCAACCAGTTTTTCCACACCTTCCATTGGCATAGCATTATAAATACTTGCTCTCATACCACCAACAGTTCTATGTCCCTTTAAGTTTTCAAGACCTGCAGCTTTTGCTTCTTTTACAAACTTAGCATCCAATTCAGCATCACCGGTAACAAAAGGAACATTCATTAAGGAACGATCTTTCTTTTCCACAGTACCTTTAAACAATTTACTCTGATCTAGATAATCATAAAGGATGGCTGCCTTCTTTTCATTCCTAATCTTCATAGCTTCCAAGCCGCCCATATTTTTAATCCATTTAAATACTTTACCACAGATATAGATTCCATATGCCGGTGGAGTATTATATAAGGATGCATTATCGGCATGAATTTTATATTTTAACATGGTTGGTGTACCAGGTAAGGTATCATCTGTAATCAAATCTTCACGAATAATAGCGATAACTACACCTGCTGGACCGATGTTCTTTTGAACTCCACCAAAGATAAGTCCATAGTTGGTAACATCCACTGGTTCGGAAAGGAAACAGGAGGAAACATCAGCTACTAAAGTCTTGCCTTTTGTATTTGGGAGAGTTTTAAATTTGGTTCCATAGATAGTATTGTTCTCGCATATATATACATAATCAGCATTTTCGGAAATTGGCAGATCAGAACAATCTGGAATATAGGAAAATGTTTTATCAGCGGAGGAAGCAATGGCATTGGCAGTACCATACATTTTAGCTTCCTGATATGCTTTCTTGGCCCACTGACCTGTTATGATATAATCAGCTACCTTGTTCTTCATAAGATTCATGGGAATCATGGCAAATTGTTGGGATGCACCACCCTGTAGAAAAAGAACCTTATAATTATCAGGTATGTTCATTAAATCTCTTAGATCTTTCTCAGCTTCCTGAATAATTTCCTCGTATGCCTTGGAACGATGGCTCATCTCCATGACAGACATTCCAGTTCCTCTGTAATCTAGCATCTCATCTGCTGCTTCTTTTAATACTTCTTCCGGTAACACGGCCGGACCTGCTGAAAAATTATAAATTCTACCCACTTTCATATCCTCCTTACGAATCCATACTCTTGTTTATCTATTCTATTTAGATTTAATTTTCATTATAGAACTACGTTATTTTTTTGTCAATATCTTTGTTGTCAAGTATTGTATAATTAAAAGATTTTTTTGATAAATATTCGTTCTCTTCATCATAAGGAATTATTCCTTTTCTTATATGGTAAAGAGGCACTGGTAATCTTATCATGGATACCAGTGCCATGCAGTGGCATAGTAAAATATTCCTACTACCATACTAGTCTTTTTTCATATCTTCTTCCGTAAATACATCTTTTAAGGCTGCTCCAGGAGCTACCATTGGCCAAACCTTATCATCACTGTCAATAATACAATCAATCACCACGGGTTCATTTAGAGAAAGGGCTTCCTTTAATACACTTTCTACTTCTTCTTTTTTCGTGATGCGGAATGCCTTAGCTCCCATAGCCTCTGCTACTTTCACAAAATCAACCTTATCATTCAAATTCGTGTGAGAATAACGTTTTCCATAGAATAAGGTCTGCCATTGACGTACCATTCCCAGTGCATGGTTATTTAGGACTATCTGAACAATCGGTATGTTGTAACGGGTTGCCGTAGCGATTTCGTTCATGTTCATTCTAAAGCAACCATCACCAGCTATATTAATTACTGGCTTATCTGGCATTCCAACCTTTGCTCCTATACAAGCTCCAAGACCATAACCCATGGTTCCTAAACCTCCAGAGGTAATTAAGGTTCTTGGTTTTGTATATTTATAGTATTGAGCCGCCCACATCTGGTGTTGACCTACCTCCGTAGATATAATAGCCTCACCAGCGGTTATTTCATATAGTTTTTCAATAACATAAGGTCCTGTTAGCATATCTTGATTGTACTTTAAAGGGAATTTTGCTTTTAACTCATTCACATGTTCAATCCATGATCCATGATCCTTTGCTTCCAGTTTCTCATTCAGACGGGAAAGTACTTCTTTTACATCCCCAATAATACTATGGTGTGCCTTTACATTTTTATTAATTTCTGCTGGATCTACATCAATATGAAGAATTTTTGCTCTTTTGGCAAATTCTTTTGCATTTCCTGTAACACGGTCAGAAAATCTAGCTCCTATGGTAATCAAGAGATCACATTCGGTGATTCCCAGATTGGATGCTTTGGTTCCATGCATACCAACCATACCAGTGTAAAGAGAATCGGTACCATCAAAGGCTCCTTTTCCCATTAAGGTATCTGCCACCGGAGCATTTACTTTGTCAACAAATTCTCTTAATTCTTCATGTGCTTCCGATATTACGGTACCCCCACCAATAAATATAAAAGGTTTTTTCGACTTTTCGATCATATCGATTGCCTGTAATATATCTTTCTCCGTAATATCCTCCGTATAACGGTGAATGGGCTGGGGAGCTACATACTCATACTCTGCCTTAGCTGCGGTTACATCTTTTGTAATATCCACAAGCACAGGGCCGGGTCTACCAGACTGAGCAATACGGAAAGCCTTGCGAATGGTAGCCGCCAGCTTGTTTACATCCTTTACAATATAATTGTGTTTCGTAATAGGCATGGTTACACCAGCAATGTCCACCTCTTGGAATGAGTCTCTTCCTAGAAGATTAACACCAACATTGGCTGTAATAGCAACCATGGGAACACTATCCATATAGGCTGTTGCGATTCCGGTTACCAGATTGGTAGCCCCTGGACCAGAAGTAGCAAAGCATACTCCTACTTTTCCTGTCACTCTTGCATATCCGTCCGCTGCATGGGAAGCCCCCTGTTCATGGGAGGTTAAGATATGCGTGATTTCATGACTATGTTTATACAATTCATCATAGATATTTAAAATGGAACCGCCAGGATAGCCGAAAACAGTATCAACACCCTGCTCTTTTAAACATTCTATCACTATTTGGGAACCTGTTAATTCCATAAGACACCTCCTAATTTTTTCACGATCTATTTATCTGCATTTGGTACTTCCAGTATAGCTCCTCTGCTACCAGAGCTAACCATCGCCGTATAACGAGCCAAATAACCGGATGTAATTTTTGGTGGACGAGGCTTCCAATTTGCCCTTCTCTTTTTCAGTTCTTCATCGGATACCTTAATATTTACAGAATGAGCATCAATGTCGATCTCAATGACATCTCCTTCTTCTATTAGGGCAATATTGCCGCCTACCGCTGCTTCAGGCGATACATGACCTATACAAGCTCCTCTGGATGCTCCAGAGAAACGTCCATCCGTAATCAAGGCAACTGTGGATCCTAGGCCCATACCCATGATTGTACTGGTTGGATTTAGCATTTCCCTCATACCAGGTCCCCCCTTAGGACCTTCATATCGGATGACTACTACATCACCATCCACAATTTTACCACCGAGTATGGCAGTAACTGCATCTTCTTCACAATCAAATACCCTTGCCGGTCCTGTGTGCTTTAACATCTCGGGAGCTACTGCTGATCTTTTAACCACACCACCTTCGGGGGCTAAGTTTCCCTTAAGGATTGCCAATCCACCGGTTTCGCTATAAGGATTGTCAATGGGTCGGATAACATCAGGATTTAAGTTTCTGCAGTTTTTAATATTTTCAGCAACTGTCTTACCTGTTGCCGTAGGTAAATCTGTATATAAAAGGCCTTTTTTATTTAACTCATTCATAACCGCATAGATTCCGCCTGCTTCATTCAAATCTTCCATGTATGTAGGACCTGCGGGAGCTAGGTGACATAGATTAGGAGTTCTTGCACTCACTTCATTTACTAAGTTTAAATCCAATTCAATTCCTACCTCATGGGCAATTGCTGGTAAATGTAGCATTGTATTGGTAGAACATCCTAAGGCCATATCTACCGTAAGAGCATTCATAAATGCCTTTTCTGTCATGATATCCCTTGGACAAATATTCTTTTCCAGTAACTCCATAATCTTCATACCAGCATGCTTTGCTAATCGAATTCGCTCCGAGTATACTGCCGGAATTGTACCATTTCCCTTCAATCCCATACCAATGGCTTCGGTCAGGCAGTTCATGGAATTTGCTGTATACATACCGGAACAAGATCCGCAGGATGCACAAACCTTATTCTCATATTCTTCGATCTCTTCCTCTGTCATTTTTCCTGCGCTGTATGCACCTACTGCCTCAAACATACTGGAAAGGCTTGTTTTATTACCATTGACACGGCCAGCAAGCATAGGACCACCGCTAACAAAAATTGTTGGTATATTGAGTCTGGCGGCTGCCATTAATAGTCCTGGTACATTCTTATCACAATTGGGAACCATAACTAAGGCATCAAATTGATGTGCCATGGCCATGGCTTCTGTTGAATCCGCGATCAAATCCCTAGTAACCAAGGAATATTTCATTCCCTCATGTCCCATGGCAATGCCATCACAAACAGCAATTGCCGGAAAGACGACTGGCGCTCCACCAGCCATTGCCACACCTAGTTTTACCGCATCTACTATCTTATCTAAATTCATATGACCTGGGACGATTTCATTATAAGAACTTACAATACCAATGAAAGGTTTGCGTAGTTCTTCCTTTGTGAAGCCCAGGGCATTAAATAATGACCTGTGAGGCGCTTGACTGATACCGGTTTTTACTGAATCACTTCTCATTGAATAACCACCTTTCTTATATATTTAAGGACAATCGACTTGCTCTTACTTGTCATACTAGAGTATCCTTAAGGATTACATTTTGACTGATTGTAAAAATCAATAGGAACTGTATACTTCCTATTGATTAATGTAAGTACCTCTATGTACCTAATAAATTGTTTTTGTATCACTTTAAAGTAGTACAGTATATATTATAGTATTTTATTATAAAAATCAATGTTAAATTCAATTAATATTGGATTTTATTCCAAATAATTAAATAATTATACTTTACCTTTCCCTTATCTCCTTACTTTATAAAAAACCAAGGAAATTCATTGGATTTTTAGGGATCCAAATCTCTAATATTTATAGTTGAAATAAATAAAATAAGCATTGCTTATATTTACCAATCATGCTAAGATTTTTAATTGTAAGATAAAATCAAAAAGTACTATGAATTAACTATAGGAGGCGCTAAAATGACGATTACTTTAGCTGACTTTTTGGATCAGCTGATATCCAATCCTGCCTTACTTATTACGGTTATTCTCACTTTGGGAGTTGTATTGGTAAATGGCTGGACAGATGCTCCAAATGCGATTGCTACTTGCGTTTCAACCCGTTCCATAACTCCTAGAAATGCCATTATTATGGCAGCTGTATTTAATTTTCTTGGAGTGCTAGTAATGACCCTAATCAACAATTCGGTTGCCCAAACCATTTATAAAATGGTTGACTTCGGTGACAACCCTAAAAATGCCTTAGTTGCTCTCTGTGCATCTTTGTTTGCTATTGTTGTATGGGCTACTGCAGCCTGGGCCTTTGGTATTCCCACCAGTGAATCCCATGCACTAATCGCAGGTTTAACTGGGGCGGCTGTTGCAATCCAAGGTGGAGAAGGTATCAATGGCGAAGAGTGGATTAAAGTTGTTTATGGATTGTTTATGTCCACAGCAATGGGCTTTGGTATCGGTTATTTTGTTACAAAACTGATCGGTTACATATGTAAAGATATTGACCGAAGAAAAACTACCAGGTTCTTTAAAAATGCACAAGTTACTGGTGGTGCTGCTATGGCCTTCATGCATGGTGCTCAAGATGGTCAAAAATTTATGGGCGTATTTATGCTTGGAGTCTTTTTAGCAAAAGGACAAGGTAATGTTACTAGTTTTGAAATCCCTTTATGGTTAATGCTCCTCTTATCCATAGTGATGGCCTTAGGTACTTCCATCGGTGGTTACCGTATCATAAAAACAGTAGGAATGGGTATGGTAAAATTAGATACATATCAAGGTTTTGCTTCCGATGCTTCTGCTGCCATCAGCTTATTAGTTGCATCCGTCGCAGGTATCCCAGTTAGTACTACCCATACCAAAACAACATCCATCATGGGAGTTGGTGCATCCAAAAGACTCTCCAGTGTGAACTGGGGAATCGTAAAGGAAATGGTTGCCGCTTGGATTTTAACCTTTCCCGGATGCGGATTATTAGGATATATCATGGCAATGTTATTTATGAAATTCTTTTAATATAGGAGGATAATATAATAATGAAAAGGAAAAATGACTATAACTATTTTGAAGAGTTCTCAAAACTTTCGCAATTCTCATATGATTTGGCAGTTAACCTCCATGATACCTTAAGTAATTTTGATTCTTCAAAAATAACTCAAAAAGTGAAAGTTGCACATCAAATCGAACATTCTGCCGATGTAGCAAAGCACGAAATCATGAACCGGCTAGTAAAAGAATTTCTTCCACCCATTGAGCGGGAAGATATCACTACTTTGACTCAATCCATTGATGATGTCTCCGATGCAATTGAGGATGTTTTAATACATATTGATATGTTCAATATTAAGAAAATACGCCCTAGCATCACAAAGTTTACAGAATTAATTAAAACTTGCTGTAAAGCCATGGTTGATTTACTCGATGAATTCAAGAATTTCAAATCCTCAAAAACTCTGCGAGATAAAATCATCGAAATGAACCGGCTGGAAGAAGAAGGGGATAGCCTGTATTATAATATGGTAAAAAAACTTTATCAAACAAGCAGTGATCCCATTGATCTTATGTGCTGGACAACAATACTACACCGTTTAGAACGTTGTTGTGATGCTTGCGAAGATGTTGCAGATATCATCGAAAGTATCGTTATGAAAAACTCATAATATATAAACTTATGTAAGTCCATTAAAATAATCCTAGAGAGGCATGGTAGATAATGAATTTGAATACAAAAAAAGCCTTTATTATTAATGTTGTATATTTTGCAGTCTTATTAGCCTTTGTATATATTGGAATCAAATATTTGCTCCCCTTATTAATGCCATTTATTATCGGTATTATCATAGCCATTTGTTTCCGTCGCCCCATTGATATGCTTCATAAAAAAATCCATATCAAACGTTCCTTTATTTCTATTTTTGTTCTCATAGTCTTTTATGGAATTATAGGTACCTTAGTTAGTCTGATCGGTTTCAAGGTCTTCGAATTTGTACGGGATTTATTTTATGGACTACCTGAGCTATACAAGAATACCATTCATCCCGCCTTATTATCCACCTTGGATAATATAGTCCTTAATTCACCTGGACTGGAAAGCTATCTGGATGAATTTGTCAGTAATCTAAGTTCCTCTATTACATCTTACTTAACAACAGCATCAACCACAGTAGTGGAAACCTTGACCGGAATGGCTGGCCGCCTACCCTCCTTATTGATTAAACTAATTTTCACCATTGTATCTTCCTTTTTCTTTACAATCGATTACTATAAGATATCCGACTTTTTAATAGAACAGTTTAGTGGAGAAAGGAAGAAAATTGTTTTAAATCTTAAGGATAATGTACTAGGTACTTTAGGAAAATTCATAAGAGCCTATGCTGCTATCATCTCCATTACCTTTTTGGAATTATCCTTTGGCTTTTTCATTCTTGGTATTCCTAATGCCTTTTTATTTGGAGCTTTGATTGCCTTCATTGATATTCTTCCCATCCTAGGTACTGGAGCCGTGCTACTGCCATGGTCAATCATATCCTTCATTCTTGGGAACGCAAAACTGGGATTTGGTATGTTAATTCTCTACATTATCATTACCGCCGTCCGTCAAACCATAGAACCCAAGATTGTAGGACAGCAAATCGGACTGCATCCAATCATAACCCTAATATTAATGTTTGTAGGGGCACAGCTAATGGGAGTTCTTGGCTTATTGCTTTTACCTGTCATAGCAACCATAATTAAAAAATTTAATGATGAAGGTACCATTCACATTATAAAATATCCAAAGAATTAGAATTGCTGTCCATACTCGCTTACTCTTAATCAAAGTCAGAGCATGTCCATTATTCTATTATTGTATGGATATCTCGATTTTAAGAAAGGATTTCGTCTTCGATTTAAGTTACTTCTATCTATGTACTTAATCTTCCATAGATTTGTTTTCTTGCCTAAGGTAAGGCTAAGATATCTTTTTTAAAATAAAAGGGCTCCGAAATTGGAACCCTTTTCTTAATTTATTCCATGATTAATACATTTTGTCTTTAGGAATAAATGTTGCACAATCCGTATCTTCTGAATCGGATGCGTTTCTTGGTTCAATCTCTACTTTCTCGGCTGCACAATGGTCGCCATTCATATAATATTCACAAGTACTAACGATACATTTTATCCCTTCATTGGGTTTATCCATTTTTCTAACTGACATATTATCCCTCCAAACATATATTAAGCATTACACTGCTTAAATATTGTTTGCATTAGTCAGATAAAAAATTCAACTAAAAAGGTTTTAACATTTTTCAAAAATTCTTAAAAGATTGAGATACTGGTTTGCTTCCCTTAATACGTGATCACCTAACAAAGGTACAATAATCGATTTTATCTTACACTCTAAAAGTCCTTCTGTTGCTGTCGCTTTAAAATCTCGAAGACTCATGGTTGCGTCAAAACTTTCTCTTGTTACATCACGATAGGAAGGGGTTGCCATTTCCATAGCTTCCCTTGCCTCACAGGTTAACATATCAAATTCCTTACCGAAATTATGAGCCGTTTCTATCAATTCCTCCTCGGTAGGATCAAGAAGCCCACGGATAAACTTTGAATGTTCTGCCATGATTCTATTCCAGAAAGCTTCTTGTTCAAAAGCATCCTTTCGAACATTGATTACCTCTTTGTATTGCAATCGTTTAATTAAAGAAAAGTAAAGTTTCGCCTCTCTCATAATATGCTCGATAAGTAAAGGATAGTTTAAGGTAAACATTTTGCATTCTAGCACATCGTTTAGAATATTATTTTTAAATCGGATGATTTCATCGATTATTTTTAATCCACGACGATTTAGGGCAAATACTTTTCTCTCAAGATTAGGACTAATGGATCCCCGGTTTCCACAAAGTTCTTCTTCCGCCTTAGTCAATTCCGTTGCAAGTTTTACACCTGTATAAAACTCAGTAGCTTTTTCAGCAGCTAATGTATATTTTGTAACTATTTCTCCTGACTTCAGTACTTCATTATTAATAACTCCATCGGAAAGTGATATGACATGTTCTAAAAAGTCATCAAATTCCATACGAAGCATATCTGCTCGTTGTTTAAATTTTTCATCCCTTGGGGTAAAAGCCACCTCTAAGAAAAACGCGTGCTCTTTCATGATTCTCGCAAAAAAAAGATGCGTTTCCAGAGATTGTCGTACAAAATCAGCTCGGGATAACATTACTGCCTCCTATTGGAAAATAATATAATTATCAAAAGTATTCGTTAACCTGGAAACTGCATTGAAATGCCTTCCGACATCATATCAGCCATTTCCATCGCCTGCATCTCAATATCATCAAACAAGTTGATATTTTCTTCATAATTTTGTGCCAACATATTAACTACATAATCCCTTAATAAATCAAGATGCTCCGTTAGCATAGCGCTCCAATCCTCTTCACTCCAATCAGGATTGATCTCTCCAAAGTATTGAGCCATCTGTTCTGCATTATCATACCACCTTTGTTCTACATCAGAATAAGCTGCCTCATCGCCAGCCATAGCAGCCTGAACTAAATCAGCAGCTAAAGTGATATGACTAGTGAATAAATTTTCAATGTTCTGTGCTACTTCTTCTCCATAGAAAAATCCAAATAAATTCGCAAAGTCCGTAGCATTACGTAATAATCTTTGCACAAACAAATCCCTCTCAGGAAGATTGTGGACAATTGATAGAATAACTAAATTTGTCCATATAATGTGCTGCTGCCAAAGCATTCTTACCAAATCATACAATTCTAAAAATCCAACTTCCGTTCCATCATAACCTGCATCGATATTTGATGGATAATACTGATAACCTGGTCGAATTGTTATTACTTGACCAATCTGAAGGTTTCTTGGATTCATTCCTGGATTAAGTTCCATGATGGAATCTACCGTTGTATTAAATACCTGTGCAAGCATCCATATGGTGTCATATGGTCTGACTGTATACCTAATAGTACCATCCATAATAATAATCATCACCTAAAATGAAGTTCTATTTCAGATTATGATATTAGGAAACAAAAGGTTCCTTAATTCCTATTGATTATTAATATAGTTAATTAACCCTTCTGCTTTAATAATTTTTTGCATAAACTCAGGAAATGCCTGACCTTGGTATTTCGTCCCCTTGGTCCTGTTATAAATTACTCCACTATCAAAATCAATTTCCACTTCATCGCCAGCCTCAATCTCTTTGGCAGCTTCTGCACACTCTATAATAGGCAGACCAATATTAATTGAATTTCTATAAAATATTCTTGCAAATGTTTCTGCAATTACACAACTTATGCCCGAAGCTTTAATGGCAATGGGAGCATGCTCCCTCGAGGATCCACAACCAAAATTCTTATTTGCTACTATGATATCCCCTGGTTTTACTCGATTAACAAAATCCTTATCTATATCAATCATACATTTTGATGCCAATTCCTTTGGATCTGAGGAGTTTAGATATCTCGCCGGAATGATAACATCCGTATCCACATTATCTCCATATTTGTGCACTCTACCAAATGCCTTCATATCCCTTCTCCTTTCTATAAGCCCAGTTCTTCCGGTCCACTTATTTTTCCTGTTACAGCGCTAGCCGCTGCTACTGCTGGACTAGCAAGATAAACTTCAGATTCCACATGACCCATGCGTCCTACAAAATTACGATTCGTTGTGGCGACGGCTCGCTCCCCTGCTGCCAAAATACCCATATGTCCTCCTAAACAGGGACCACAAGTAGGGGTACTCACTACAGCACCAGCTTTAATGAAGGTGGCAAGTAAGCCCTCTTCCATAGCTTTTAGATATATCGCCTGTGTGGCCGGGAAAATAATCACTCGAAGTCCCTTGGCCACCTTCCTACCCTCTAAAACTTTGGCGGCAATCCGTAGGTCATCCAGTCTACCATTGGTACAAGATCCAATAACCACTTGATCAATCTTAATATCTCCCACCTGATCTATGGTACGGGTATTTTCCGGAAGGTGAGGAAATGCCACCGTAGGTTTTAACTTAGAAAGATCGATCACATAGGTTTCATCATAGGATGCATCCTCATCGGCTTCGTATATTTTATATTCTTTCTTGGAGTGTTCTTTCATATATTGAATTGCCAAGTCATCTACAGGGAAAATCCCATTCTTTGCCCCTGCTTCTATGGCCATATTGGCGATGGTGAACCGATCATCCATGGACAGATGGGTAATACCCTCTCCCACAAATTCCATGGATTTGTATAAAGCCCCATCCACACCAATCATTCCAATAATATGAAGGATAATATCTTTTCCGCTTACCCATTTGCCAGGTTTTCCTGTTAATACAAATTTTATAGCGGAAGGTACCTTAAACCAAGCTTTTCCTGTGGCCATACCTGCTGCCATATCAGTACTACCAACCCCAGTAGAAAAAGCACCCAAGGCTCCATAAGTACAGGTATGAGAATCTGCCCCAATCACTACATCTCCGGCAACTACTAGCCCTTTCTCAGGTAAAAGCGCATGTTCGATTCCCATTTCACCAATCTCAAAATAATTGGTAATCTCTTGATCCATGGCAAATTCTCTCATAATCTTACAATGCTGCGCCGATTTAATATCTTTATTTGGTGTAAAATGATCCGGAACCAAGGCAATCTTATCTTTATCAAACACCTTCTGAATCTTCATTTTCTCCATCTCATGGATGGCTACTGGTGCAGTTACATCATTTCCCAGTACCAAATCTAAATCTGCTTCAATTAACTGCCCGGCAGTAACCTTTTCTAATCCCGCATGGGCTGCTAATATTATTTGCGTCATCGTCATTCCCATAGAAACATACCTCCTTCTATATTTTGTTTGCAGACTATTTCACTTGCTTCACTATTATACTTACTTCAATATTTACTTTCTTCTTTCTTCAATATTTACTTGTTCGCTATGTTACTTGTTCGTTATTTCACATGCTACAATATTTTACTTGCTCACTATTTCATTTGATTTACTATTTTACGTGCTTCAATAATTCACTTGCTTCTCTATTTTACTTGCTTCTATAATTCACTTGCTTCTCTATTTCACTTGCTTCTATATTTTCCTTGCTCACTATTTCATTTGCTTCACTATTTTACTTACTTCAATATTTACTTGCTTCACTATTTTACTTGCTCACTATTTCACTTACTCACTATTTCGCTTACTTCTATATTTCACTTGTATTTATTTCACTGACGATTAAATCACCCATTTCTTTCGTTCCTACCAAGGTCATTCCCTCTGACATAATATCAATGGTACGATACCCTTTCTTAAGTACTGTTTTCACAGCTTTTTCAACTTGCTGAGCCTCCGTTTCCAAATCAAAGGAGTAACGAAGCATCATAGCAGCAGAAAGTATGGTAGCAATTGGATTGGCCTTATTCATGCCTGCAATATCCGGTGCCGAACCATGGCTTGGTTCGTATAAACCAAGTTTACCTGCACCAAGGCTAGCAGAGGCCAACATTCCTATAGAGCCGGTAACCATACTAGCTTCATCGGAAAGAATATCCCCAAACATATTCTCTGTTAATATAACGTCAAACTGCCTTGGATCCTTGACAATCTGCATGGCACAGTTATCCACCAACATATCCGTCAACTCGACCTCTGGATAATCCTTGGCTACTTCTTTGGTAACCTGTCTCCACAACCGGGAGGAATCTAGTACATTGGCCTTATCTACACTACAAACCTTTTTATTTCTTTTCATGGCTATTTCAAATGCACATTTGGCTATTCTTCTAATCTCATCTTCCGTATATATTAAGGTATCAATGGCTTTTCTAACTCCATTTTCCTCAAACGTTTTTCGTTCTCCAAAGTAAAGCCCACCGGTAAGCTCTCTAACTACTACAAAATCGAAACCTTCACCGGCAATATCTTCTCTTAATGGGCAGGCAGATTTTAATTCTGAAAAAAGGATTGCGGGACGAATGTTGGCAAATAAGTTTAATCCTTTCCGTATGGCCAAAAGACCTGCCTCCGGTCTTAAATGTGGGGGTAGTGAATACCAGTTGGAATGTCCTACATTCCCTCCCACCGCACCCAAAAGTACGGAATCACTGTTTCTTGCAGTTTCCAAGGCCTCCTCTGTTAGGGGGACTCCTGTAGCATCAATGGAAACGCCTCCCATTAAAACCTCAGTATACTGGAAACTGTGTCCATAGGTTAGTCCGACCTTATCTAAAACTTTCTTAGCTTCCCTTACGATTTCTGGACCAATGCCATCTCCGGGAATAACCGCAATTCTATAATCCATATTCACGCCTCCTGTTTATAATCTATTGCAATTTTATCACACTTATTGATATAATTGAAATACATATTAAGAATGGTTGTTATAACTACAAGTTATGAAAGGAGTCAATTGGGATTTATCTATTTTGATAAAATCCGAAAAACATTATGACGGATGGAAATATTAGCCTTTACCAAATTTTTAATACCGTAGCTGAAAGTCAGAACATTTCCCATGCTGCCAAGCGCCTTTTCATCAGTCAGCCTGCAGTCAGTAAATCAATCACAAATCTGGAAGAAAATCTCGGTGTTACCTTATTCATTCGTACCTCACGGGGTGTCAAGTTAACCAAGGAAGGTTTAACCTTATATGAATACACCAAAAATGCTTTTGAACTCCTAAGGCATGGAGAAGAAAGCATTCACCGGATTCGTGAACTGGGAATCGGACATTTACAGATAGGTACAAGTACTACTTTATGTAAATATTTATTATTGCCCTACCTAAACCCTTTTGTGAAGGAATATCCCCATATTAAAATAACCATCGAAAATCAATCTTCCTATCAGACCTTAGAAAAATTAGAAAAGGGTACTCTTGATATTGGTCTTGTTGCTAAGCCGGAAAACAAAAAAGATTTTCATTTTTATTCCTTAGGGCAAATAGAGGATATTTTCGTTGCCACCAACTCCTATTTAAATCACCTTTCTTTGCGAGAGAATAGTTCAGATATTTTTTCTACAGCTAATATTATGCTATTGGACAAAGAGAATGTATCAAGAAAATATATCGAAGATTATTTTAAAGCTAGACAGATAGAGCCTAAACATATCCTTGAGGTTGGCAATATGGACTTATTAATTGAATTTGCAAAAACAAGCCTTGGTGTTGCCTGTGTAATCAAGAAGTTTGTAGAAAAAGAATTGGCTGATGGTACCTTAGTGCAAATTCCACTAACCGTGCCCATTAAAAAAAGAGAGGTTGGCTTTTGTTATGTGAAAAGCACCTTCCTCTCTGATTCTATGAAAAAGTTTATAGATTTTATTAAAGCTTTTTCATAAGCCCTATTGAAAGTAGGCTCTAAAAGTAAACTCTATATTTCCTGTGATGAAATATTAGGATCTGGTGTGGGTGTTTTTTGAGGTGGATTTAGATAATTGGGTCGTTCATCCACCAAATAATCCGCACTTACATATACATACTGATTATTCTTGATAAATTTTGCCCATCCATCCTCTATGCTAATTACTTTTACTTGCTCTGTATGCAATAGATAACCTACAATCTCACCTTCCAGTGATGGGGCGGTTCTAACATTTAATTTACCATCATATTTATCCAATTTTACATATTTGGTAATGGTTTTTCCAGAGCGAATGGGTAATGGAAGATCATCAGATTCATTCCCTTGATCTACTGTCTCATGATCCTCTACCCCATTGGAATTCTCTGTCCCATCTCCGTCGGTGTTAGCACCGTCGGTATCATCGGTTTTATCCTCATTGGTATCTGTACCATCCCCATTTTGTCCATCCTCAATCTTATCCTCTTGGGAATCTTGCTGGGATGGATCTGCCGTTTCTTCATCCACTGGTACTTCAGAAATAATCTCCGTGGGGAAAAAATCCGGCATAGTTTCTTCCGCTTTACAGCCAGTCAAAAGAAGAACTGACATTATAGCTACTACGAATATTTTTTTCTTCATCTAATCCACACTCCAAACTCTACATAGGCAATCTGCTAGTCCATATCCATTCAAAAAAATCATATGGATTCATTTATATCAAAGATCAAATTTCATTCTATCATGAACAAAAACATGCTCATGATCGTTAAGCTGCAATCGGCAACTTTAAGTAAAACCCCGTTTGCTCATTTGGCTTTACTTTATCATTTCTGCATTTATAATAGCATATTTGTCCCATTTATCCAATATCAAAATCATCATTTTAAAAATTTTTCCACAGTTTTGAATAGGCAAGAAATGCATTTGGAAGGGTATAAATCTGATTGATTTGGCATCGATTAGCCCATACATAATCCTTGTTTTTCGTATATTCTGGGTTATCGTCCTTAAGTAATATATGATATCCTAACATATGCCACTCCACGTGGGAAAAAATATGTTTTGCTTCCCCCATAGGCTCAATCCGTTCTATTTGGAACTGCCACTCTTCTAACTGTTCTTTTATCTTTTTTAGAGTCAACTTTCCTTCCACAGAGGGAATTTCCCATAAGCCAGCCAAAAGTCCCTTGGCCGGACGTTTGCGTATCGCAAATTGATCCTGATACTCAAAGATTAGGATGGTTTTTTCTTCCTTTTTACGCCCTTTCTTTGGTGGCTTTACCGGTAACTCCATAACAATATCCTGGTGAAAAGCCTTGCATAAATGCATGACTGGACACTGATCACAAAGGGGTTTCCCATTGGGCAAACAGACGGTAGCTCCGATATCCATAATGGATTGATTAAAATCACCAGGCCGATCACTGGGCATGATTTGGTATAAATCCTGCCACAATTCTTTTTTTATACTTTCTTTTGTTATATCATCATAACTTGCTGCAATCCTTTTCATCACCCTAAGAACATTGCCATCTACGGCAGGAACAGGTTTTTGAAAGGCAATGGATGCAATAGCTCCTGCGGTGTAGACTCCGATCCCTGGAAGTTTCAATAATTCATTATAATCGGAAGGTAATTCTCCATTATAATCTTTCATGATCACCTTAGCTGCTTTTTGGAGATTTCGAACCCTGCTATAATAGCCTAGGCCTTCCCATAATTTTAACAATTTCTCCTCATCCACTTCTGCTAAGGACTTAATATCTGGTAATGTTTCGATAAAACGTTCAAAATATCCCTTTACCGCTTCGACTCTGGTTTGTTGAAGCATAATTTCCGAAACCCAAACATAATATGGTTTTGGATTATCTCTCCAAGGAAGAATCCTTGCATTATAATCATACCAATTTAAAAAATATGGTACGATTTCACTATAATCATATTTCATCTTTACTCCTGTCTATGTACTAAAAACTAAAAAGGTAAATTGAAAGGCTTTTGGTATTTGGATCAACTTTTATTATACTACAAAATGGTTCTTTCGTAATATCTATTTTCTTCCTTATAGTAGCATTTTGATAAAATATAGAGTTCCTTAGTAATAACAAAAGATTTTTTAACTACAAGGATAAAACACCTTTCTACTTCAAGAGTAAACATACTCTACTTCTAGTATAAAACATTCTTCTGCTTCAAGATCAAAACATATTCTACTATTAGTATAAAACATTCTCTACTTCTAGTATAAAAAACACCCTACTTCTAAAATAAAACATTCTCTACTTCTAGAATAAAACTTTTCTACTTCTAGGATAAAACATTCTCTGCCTCAAGAATATTAACACTCTACTTCTAGAATAAAACATTCTCTGCTTTTAGAATAAAAACACTCTACTTCTAGAATAAAACATTCTTCTGCTTTAAGAATAAAGCATTCTCTGCCTCAAGAATATTAACACTCTACTTCTAGTATAAAACATTCTTCTGCTTTAAGAATAAAGCATTCTCTGCCTCAAGAATATCAACACTCTACTTTTAGAATAAAACATTCTTTACTTCTAGTACAAAACATACCTCTAGTTCAAGAGTAAAACATATTACAATAACAATAAAAACCGCTGCCTTGCAAATGATATGATACCTCTTAGCAGAAAGGTAAGACCATCAAATCTACTAAGAAGGTATCATATAAAAGGAAACGGTTATTGGTTGTATATCATTCTCTTAATTATTTTTCTATCATATTCTTAATATTACTTTATATTACTTTCTTAATCATTTTCTAAAAATTTGTATTGGGACATATACAATTCATAATAGTAACCCTTCTTAGCTATGAGTTCATCATGGGTTCCCATTTCTTTAATCATTCCGCCATCTACATACATAATGCTGGTGGAATTTTTAATGGTGGAAAGTCGATGGGCAATAATAAAGGAAGTACGGTTAGCTAAGAGCCGGCTCAAGCCTTCTTGAAGTAATATTTCAGTCTCTGTATCAATACTTGAAGTTGCTTCATCTAATATTAGTATCTTGGGATCGGCTAACAAGGCTCTGGCAAAAGAAATTAACTGCCTTTGACCTACTGATAATCGAGACCCTCTTTCATTTACTTCTGTATCATATCCATCTTCCAAATTCATAATGAAATCGTGAGCTCGAACCGTCTTTGCCGCCTCCATCACTTCTTCATCGCTTGCTTCCATATTACCATAACGTATATTATCCATTATGGTTCCAGAAAAGATAAAGCTATCTTGAAGCATAACTCCCATCTGCTTACGTAAAGACTTGATGGTTACGGTATTAATATCTATCCCATCGATGGTAATCATACCAGAATCCAAGTTGTAGAAACGGCTGATCAGATTAATAATTGTAGTTTTTCCTGCTCCGGTGGGGCCTACAATTGCGACTGTATCACCGACATTAGCTTTGAAGTTAATACCATTGAGAATTGGAATACCTTCCTCATAACTAAAGACCACATCCTTAAATTCAACTTCCCCTTGGATCGGTGGCATTTCCACTGCACCTTCACTATCTTTTACCAAGACTGGCTCATCGATGGTCTCAAAAATCCTTTCCAGATAGGATATAGCCGTCAACAAGGAATTATAAAAGCTTGCCAGGGTATTGATTGGTGCCCAGAATCTACCGATATAACCAGTCATGGCAACAAGTACACCGGCAGTTATTCCAGCCATTCCACCATCCATCCAGGCAATACCACATACAAATACAGCAACGGTTGTCCAGGTAGAAATGTTATTGATGGCTGGCCATAGAAGGAAATTTAATTTAACCGCCTGCATCCAGGCCTTACTATAGTCAGCACTTAGACTGTTGAATATTTTTATATTTTCCTTCTCCCTAGTAAAACTTTGGGTAACTCGAATACCACTAATGCTCTCTGCAATGTAAGCATTTAGATTCGAGGATTTATTACTGGAAATCTGCCAAGCAACCCTTTGTTTTCTTTTTATAACAAAGATCAAAATCATAAGTAATGGCAACCCAGACAGGCAGATTAGAGCTAGTCTAATATTGATAGATAGCATAAAAATTACGATAAATATTAAACTAAATAGATCCGTAATGGTGTTTACAATACCATTGGACAATAAATCACTCAGTCTATTGATATAGTTTACGACCCTGACCTGGATTTTACCATGGGGCTTATCATCGTAATAAGAAAATGGCAGTTCCTGCAAATGATGAAAAATATCACTCCTTATGGTATGTATGATATTCTGCCCAATCCTAGAAGTTAAGGTGATTTTCATTCGGATGAAAACGGATATAACAAAATATATGATAAGCAAAACAAGGCTAATAATTATAATACCCTTTATATTTTTATCCGGAATATACTCATCCATGATAATCATTAAAAATCTTGGAGTTAACATACTCAAGGCGGAGGATATTGTCATAATAAGGATGGTTAAAATCATTTCCTTACGATAAGGTTTTATATACTGGATTAACCGTTTCAAATGGGTAAGGTTAAACTCAGATTGAAGGGTTTCATCGATATCAAATTTATTCCTAGCCATTATTTACTTCCCCCCATTCCCTACTTTATCATATTCCAAATGTGGTTTTATCTTATCAAAATCCCCATACTGATGATGGAATACTGTGTGATAATAGCCTTTTTTGTTCATTAAGGAATCATGGTTGCCCTGTTCAATTATCTTTCCATCTTCGATCACTAGAATCAAATCTGCATCTTTAATAGAAGAAATACGATGAGCAATTATAAACACCGTCTGGTTTGAATCAATTCTACTTAATTCACTTTGAATGATTGCTTCCGTTTCCATATCCACAGCAGATGTTGTATCATCTAAAATAATTATGGAAGGATCTTTCAGTAATGCTCGAGCCAAAGATATTCTCTGCTTTTGGCCGCCGGATAGGCCTACGCCTCGTTCACCAACGATAGTATCATAGCCCTCTGGCAGTTGCAGAATAAAATCATGGGCATTGGCTATCTTTGCTGCTTTCACGACTTCCTCGAAACTACAATTGGGTCTGCCATAGGCGATATTCCCTTCAATGGTATCAGAAAAGAGGAATACATCTTGCATGGCCAAACCAATATTATCTCTTAGAGAATATAGATCCATCTCTTTCACATTAATTCCATCAATTAAAATTTCACCTTCGGTAACATCATAAAATCTGCATAATAAGTTCATCAGGGTTGACTTACCAGAGCCAGTTGCTCCAATAATCCCCACGGTCTGTCCTGGTTTTACATGGAAATTGATATCCTTAAGAATCACTTCATCATCCATCTGGTAACCCACATGGCAAAATTGAATTTCTCCTTTAAGGCGTGTCTTTTCATTTGGATTTTCTGGATCTGTAATTTTCGGTTCTATTTGTATAGTTGCATAGATTTTTTCTACGGATGTAACAAATCTTTGGTAATCATTTGCAAGCCAACCTGCCATTCTCAGGGGCATATTTAGCATCCAAAGGTAACCACTAACCATAACCATTTTTCCTAAGGACATGTAGCCTTTAATAACCATGATTCCACCAATCATATAAAGGATTACGGTCAATACATTTGCCATGAATTCAAAAATGGGTACGTATTTTTTCCAGATTTCAGAGGCCTTTAATTCTGCATCACGATATCCGTCATTTTCTTTTTCAAATTTATAAATTTCAAAATCCTCTTTTGCGAAAGCCTTAACAACACGGTTTCCACTGATATTTTCTTGAACTGCCGTATTTAGGCTGGAAAAACGTTGCCTTATTTCATGGAATGCTGGCTTTACCGCCTTTAACTGTTTTGCTGCTGCCAAAATGGTAATGGGCATAATGGCAATCATACATAAGGCCAAACGATAATCCACTACAAATATCATGACTAAAGCAATCACAAAGAGAAGAACATTTTCATAAATACCATATATAACATAGGCAACAAAATGTCTGATGGCTTCCATATCTCCGGTTTGACGAGACATCAAATCACCGGTTCGATTCTTATTGTAAAAATCAAAATCCTGTTGTAGTAATTTACGATATACATAATCCCTCATGGTATAAAGCATACCTTGAGATGATTTTTCAAAAATATAAAGAAACCAATAACGTAAAACGGCTCTAAAAAGCGTTGATACGATTAAGATCAGCGCCATTATAGGTAATAGTTCCCGGTTTCCTCCATAAATAATATCGTCAACCACAATACCTGTTATTTGCGGATTAACAATTGCAAAAATACTGGTCAAGGTAACCAGAAACATTGCAAATATTAATCTACCACGATATTTTTTTAAAAAGGAAAAAAACCATTGCATGGCTGTCACAGCAAAACCTCCTCATTCGTACTAAAAGTTAAGTTCTTTAATCGTTTTATTGTCTTTAACCCATACCACATTAATTTATTATATCTCTTATGTCAATGATATAAAATGGCGTAATTTATTTATCCAATGTCGTTATTTATCACACATTTCATATTCCTAGATTAAATTTTTCTTTCTATTATTCGTGTTTACATAGTTACTAGGAAACCATTTATCATTTTAAAACTGGGCACTAAGATCTAAATTCTTATTGAAAACTAAATTCTTGCAAGAAAAAGAAGGATAATAAGACACACCATGGTTTGTAGAAAAACAATTATAATATTATTTTTATAAAAATTCATTTACCAGATAACAAAATATGTTATAATAAATCACAATAAATGTTTTCGAGGAACTAGTATTTATTTATTAACTAGTAATGTTGTCTTTCGTTTGATGTTTGAAACTTGTTTACTGAAATATGTGACTTTCTTTCAAATGAGGTGAAGAATTTGGACTTTAATTACGATATAACTTATAACGATTTTAATCCTACGGTTTTCTATGTCTCCAAATGTAAAATGCTTACCAACGGAGTATACCATGAGCATGATTATGTCGAGATAGCCTTTATTTTATCTGGTAAAGGAAAATATATCGTCGATGACCTTGAATATGATGTGGAAGCAGGAGATCTTGTCATATGCAACCCAGGAGTGAAGCATACTCACATTGTTACTAATCCAAAAGAACCTACGATTGAATTTATCTCTGGTTTTACCGACTTTCATTTCAAAAATATGTCCCCAAACTCCATCATTTTAAAAGATGGAAACTGCATCTTACATACATCAGCACAGTTAAAGCAGGAAATTATGATGCATTGTTATGCAATGCTTGCTGAAAACGATGGAAATAATGTTGGGAAATATTTTATGTTTAAGGCTCATTTAATGCAACTTTTGTTGCTTGTGATAAGAGAAATCATAGAAGTAGATTGTCCCAAACAAAAGGGTTATAACTTTGAAACCTATAACAAAAACTATGCCGTAAATCGTATCATAAATTATCTTAATGAAAACTACGAACACAAGATATCTTTGGAGCAAATTGCACATAATATGTATCTAAGCCCCGTGTATATATCAAAGATATTCAAAGAAGAAACGGGAGAATCTCCAATCAACTACCTTATTAAAATTCGACTTGAAAAGGCCAGTGAGATTCTTCGTAATGGAGAAGGTGGCAGTATAAAAAGCATAGCCAATCAGGTTGGCTATGACGATGTTTATCATTTTAGTAAATTGTTTAAAAAATACTATGGTATATCACCATTATATTATAGAAAGAATGCAGTTAAACAAGCAAATGAACAAAACAGTTAAGGAAGAGGGTTATATCAATGAACACATATGAAGCTATATTTTCCAGAAAGTCCATCCGTCGTTTTTTATGGGAGAAACTAGAGTGGGAAATGATATCCGATATCCTAGAATATGCCAATAATTTACCCATGCTAATCAAAGGCATCCCCGTAGAATACAAATTAGTAAGCAATATAGAAAAAAAGCAGGGCTTTCGAGGGCCTTTTTCCGTAAAAGCTCCTTACTATCTTTGCATTTCTTCTGAAGAAAAAGAGGATTACTTGATCAACGCTGGCTATCTGATGCAACAGATAAATTTATATATCGCTTCAAAGGGGCTAGGTGCTTGTTTTTTAGGAGCCGCTAATCCAGGCAAAGAATTAAAGAATACCATGAAATACGAATATGTCATTGCTCTTGCTTTCGGTAAGACATCGGATCCCGTATTTCGGGACAGTTCCCAAGCAAAGCGTTTGCCTGAAAGCGATGTTGTTGTATATAAAGAAGAGGTTTCATCTGATATCAAACAGATCTTAACTGCAGCCAGACTTGCACCTTCTAGCATAAATAGCCAACCATGGCGCTTTGTCGTATATAAAAATCGTATCCATATATTCGCTAAGAAAAACAACAAACTATTTAGCTATATGGATTACTATAAAATGATCAATATGGGAATAATGCTTTGCAATCTTTTGCTGGCAGCGGAAGAACTATGGGTCGATCTCTCCATTACCAAGCAGGAAAACTTAAAAAGCAAACAATTTCAGAGTAATGAATATATTTGCACCCTTTTAATTGGGTGAATTACCCAAACAATATGAATAATAAGAAAAATTAAAAAATTTCATTATTTAGGTATTGACAACCCCTTAAAACTATAGTATATTATGTCATGTGCTTACGAAACACAGCAACAAACAAGCACAACATAATATGCGCGAGTGGCTCAGTGGTAGAGCATCGCCTTGCCAAGGCGAGGGCCGCGGGTTCGAATCCCGTCTCGCGCTTAAC
>DUNZ01000037.1 GCA_012839085.1 Clostridiales bacterium | reverse complement strand
CAATTCTGGCCCACTCAAAATATCATCCATCTACAATTCTGGCCCACTCAAAATATCATCCATCTACAATTCTGGCCCACTCAAAATATTATCCATCTACAATTCTGGCCCACTCAAAATATTATCCATCTACAATTCTGGCCCACTCAAAATATCATCCACCTACAACTCTGTCTCACTCAAATCTTCATAATCTTCATAATCAACATAATACATAAACTTCATAATCTTCAGGATAACCCACCATCTCTCCAGCTTCAACCATAATGCTAACTTATTATGTGCATGAAAGATCTAATACTCTCGCAAAACAATTCTTAACAAGTCTCGCCCACTTACAAAGATTTTTATCTCACTATTCTCACTATTCATATGATGATTTCTTATTAAAAACCTAAATATTGTAAACAGTATATTATAACAAAGAAAGAGGCTTCCACTTTACATTGATTTTACAAAGATTGAACAAAAACATGATTTCTTAGATTTTGCGAACGTGTTAAGTTTATTTTGCAAAGATGATTAAACAAAGAAAAGGAGATAGGATATAATGAAAAAATTTACTAAAATAATCGCTCTTTTATTAACACTACTATTATCCATAGGATTAGTAAGTGCTTGTTCCAATCAAAAGGATGATGAAATTTCACAAGACTCAAACAACGATTCCGAGTCTGATCAATCTACTGAAAATTCCGATACTGAAAATAAAAATTTAAAAGGAAACCTTACCATGGTAGGCTCTACCTCTATGGAAAAGCTGGCCAACGCCGCAAGTGAAGCATTTATGATTAAATATCCTTCGGTTATGGTAAATGCTGAATTTATTGGTTCTAGTGCTGGTGTAGAAGCTGTTTTAGCTGGAACTACGGATATCGGAAATGCATCAAGAAATTTAAAGGAAAGTGAAATCTCTTCCGGTGCTGTGGAAAACATTGTTGCCATTGACGGAATTGCAGTAATCATAGACAAATCAAATAGTGTTACCAATTTGTCAACGGATCAATTGAAGCAAATCTACACTGGTTCCGTTAATAACTGGAGTCAAATAGGTGGGCCTGATTTACCTATTGTTGTAATCGGTAGAGAGTCCGGATCTGGAACAAGAAGTGCATTTGAAGAAATACTTGAAATCGAGGATCAAGCTGAATACTCCAATGAAATCAATAGTACCGGTGGTGTTATGGCTAAAGTTGCTTCCACTCCTGGAGCCATTGGATATGTGTCCTTGGATATAATTAATGATACGGTTGTTCCTGTTCAGATTAATGAGGTGGAACCTACAGAGGAAAATATCAAAGCTGGATCTTATTCTCTAAGCAGACCATTTGTCATGGCTACTAAGGGAGAAATCTCAGAACAAAATGATGTGGTTCAAGCATTTTTTGAATACCTATCATCAGAGGAAGGAAAAGAACTGGTGAAAGCTGTAGGCTTAGTACCTGTAGATTAAAACTCTATTTTAAACTATTAAAACTAGAAGTGAATAGGAGGTTATTGTAATGATGTATGATTAGAAAATACATCATTACTATTATGTATGAATGAAAAAGGCATTTCCATTATAGGGAGCTACAAAAATGTTAAAAGCATTGAAAAAGTTGCAAATATAATCTTTCTGATCTGTGGGTTTCTAGCAGTATTGGCTGTATTCGCTATCTCTTTCTATATGATTATCAATGGAACTCCAGCGATATTTGAAGTTGGTTTAAAAGATATTTTATTTGGAACCATCTGGAAGCCAAATGCTGCAGACCCTAGTTATGGAATTCTCTATTTTATCTTAACATCCATCCTTGGTACCTTTCTGGCCATTCTCATAGGTGTACCCATAGGTGTGATGACCGCTATTTTTTTAGCAGAAACAGCCCCAGAAAGTCTAAAAAAGATTGTAAAACCAGCGGTAGAACTACTGGCTGGCATTCCCTCTGTCATTTACGGATTACTGGGTATTATGGTAATTAATCCATTGATTTATAAACTGGAACGATTGGTATACCAGAACTCTCCGGAACATGAATTTACCGGTGGCTCCAATCTGATTTCTGCTGTACTAGTATTAGCAATTATGATACTTCCTACTGTAATTAATATTAGTGAAGCTGCACTAAAGGCAGTACCCACTCATTTGAAGCAAGCGTCACTGGCTCTTGGGGCAACTCACATTCAGACTATTTTTAAAGTTATACTTCCGGCTGCAAAATCCGGAATTGTTACTGCCATTGTACTGGGAGTAGGCCGTGCCATTGGTGAGGCAATGGCAATCAGCTTAGTTGCCGGAAATGGTGCTAATTTCCCTTTGCCCTTCAACTCCGTACGCTTTCTTACCACTGCAGTGGTAAGCGAAATGTCCTATGCTGCTGATACTCACAAAAAAGTCCTGTTTACCATTGGCTTAGTACTTTTCCTATTTATTATTATCATAAATCTAGTTTTGAATCAGATTATGAAGGGGGGTAAAAAGAATGGCAAAAGTAAATAGTATCTTTGATAAAAAACCTAGAACTTTGGATACCTTCCTCCATGGAATCCTCTATTTTAGTGCTTCCATAACGATTCTATTACTAGTAGCTATCGTAGGATATGTAACCTACCATGGTATTTCCTCCATAAATTGGTCATTCCTTACCACAGTACCAAGTACATTAAAAGGCACCTTTGGTATTGCAGGAAATATTATCAACACCATTTATATCATCATCATAACCTTAATAATATCCATACCTTGTGGTGTTGGAGCAGCAATTTATCTAAATGAGTATGCAAAACCAGGTAAATTTGTTCGATTAATCGAATTCACTACCGAAACCTTATCTGGTATTCCTTCCATTGTATTCGGCTTATTTGGATATGTGTTTTTTGGAACTGCTCTTAAACTAGGTTATTCCATATTGACTGGATCCTTAACCTTATCCTTAATGGTTCTTCCTCTGATTACAAGAAATACTCAGGAAGCCTTAAAGACCGTTCCAGAAACTTATCGTATTGGTGCTTTAGGGATTGGTGCCACCAAATGGTATATGATACGAACCATACTTTTACCTTCTGCCATGCCAGGAATTATCACTGGAATCATTCTTTCCATAGGACGAATTGTAGGAGAATCTGCGGCATTACTATTTACAGCAGGGAGTGGCTTTCTTCTTCCTCAATTAGGTAAGTATGGGGAAGGGCTACTAGAAAAAGTTTTTCAACCGGGGGGAACTCTAACCATACAATTATATCTCAGTATGGAAAAAGCAGAGTATGACAATGCTTTTGGTATTGCTTTGATCTTAATGCTAATCGTTTTTGGAATTAATCTAGTAATCAAGTTTATTTCACATAAGTCCAAAGACAAAAGATAAATAAACAAATTCGTATTAGGCAAGCAAATAGAATGCAAGCAAATATAATTCAAGTAAGAAAAGAAAGATTAGAAAGGCATAGGGAAGATATGTTAAAGGATAAGATTATAGTAAAGGGCTTAAATTTACATTATGGAGCCAATCATGCCCTAAAAAATATAGATTTAAATGTAAAAGAAAAATCAATCACGGCTCTTATTGGTCCATCCGGCTGCGGGAAGTCTACCTTTTTAAAGACTCTAAATCGTATGAATGATTTAATCCCAGGAGTTAAAATTGAGGGTGAGGTCTTCTTGGACGGAGAAAACATTTTTGATCCAAGAGTTGACACTACCTTATTACGAAAAAAAATTGGTATGGTCTTTCAGCAACCAAACCCATTTCCCATGTCCATCTACGATAATGTCGCTTATGGTCCAAGAATACATGGGATAAAATCAAAGGCTCAGCTGGATGAAATCGTAGAAACAAGTTTAAGAGGCGCAGCCCTATTCGATGAAGTAAAGGATCGATTAAAAAAGTCAGCCCTAGGTCTATCCGGCGGGCAACAGCAAAGACTCTGTATTGCTAGAGCTTTGGCTGTAGAACCGGAAGTGCTTCTGATGGATGAACCAACTTCCGCACTAGATCCAATTTCCACTTTAAAAATTGAAGATTTAATGTCGAATTTAAAAGATTCTTATACTGTGGTTATTGTAACCCATAATATGCAACAAGCCGCCCGTGTATCCGATTATACCGCTTTCTTTCTCATGGGCGAGGTCGTCGAATATGCAAGCACGGATACATTGTTTTCTCGTCCTGCTGATAAGAAGACCGAGGATTATATCACCGGACGATTTGGCTAAATAGAACAGAAAAAAATACTGATAAATAAAACCAGTTTGACCATAAGAACCATATGTCATATAATCAAGGAAAGGAGAAATCATATGACACCCAGATTTAGTTTCGATCATGAATTAAAAATGCTCCATGAAGATTTAAAGAAAATGGGGAATTTAATAGAAAATGCTATTGACAAAACCTTAGAGGCCTTTGAAACACAGAATGAAGTAATTGCAAAAGAAATCATAGAAGGTGATAGAAACGTTAATGATATCGAGAAAGCCATTGAAGCTAGATGTCTATCCATCGTTTTAAAGCAACAGCCAGTTGCCAGGGATTTAAGAATTGTTACTACTGCTCTTAAAGTTGTGACTGATATGGAACGAATCGGTGATCATGCTGCAGATATTGCTGAGCTTATTATCCGAGAAAAAAGAGAACAAATTTACAATCTGGTAAAGCACATTCCAGAAATGGGAAATGTAGCAAAGTCCATGGTTCGTGATGCGGTTAATGCCTTTATCAACCTAGATATGGAACAAGCAAAAGAAATCATAAAGAGAGATGATCTAGTAGATGAATTGTTTGATAAAACAAAGCAAGAAGTAGCTGTTATCCTCCGAACATCCAACGAACACGTGGATCAGTGTGTTGATATTTTGATGATTGCCAAATATTTTGAACGGATTGGTGATCATGCAGAAAACATCTGTGAATGGACTCAGTTTCATGAAACAGGTTCTGTAAATAATATTCGAATTCTATAATTGTTTGTAGTGAAATTGCTTAATCTAATGCATATTATGGGAGGTAGGTCTCGTGGAGAGAATCTATGTTGTTGAAGACGATGAAAATATAAGAGAATTATTGAAGGTAGCACTGGAGGGCTTTGGTTATGAGATTATGGCATACGAAGCAGCAGAATCTGCTTTGATAGACATGAAGTTAAAAAAGCCTGATTTAGTATTACTGGACATCATGCTCCCTGGTATGGATGGATTAACAGCAATCAAAACAATGAAAGAGGATCATCAGTTAAAAAATGTTCCTATCATTTGCCTGACTGCCAAAGATAAAGAACTGGATAAAGTCATTGGCCTGGATATTGGTGCAGACGATTATATCACAAAACCCTTCGGTGTTCTGGAACTAGCAGCTAGAATCCGCTCATTACTCCGCAGAACGAACAAAGAACTAGAGGAAATCATTAAAATCATGTCAATTACCATAAACCCCATGACTCGGGAAGTAAAAAACAATGGTGAGTTAGTTGAGCTCACATATAAGGAATACGAACTCCTTATGTATCTTCTGGAAAATGAAAACCGTGTTGTACCCAGAGATGAATTATTAAACCAGATTTGGGGCTATGAGTATGATGGAGAATCTAGAACATTGGATATCCATATTCGAACCTTGCGTCAAAAGCTGGGGCAAACCGGTGTAGAATGCATAAAAACAGTACGAAGTGTAGGTTATCGTATCATACGAGCAGAGGAATAAGATGAAAAGAGCAATATTTAAAAAGTTTATCCTTATTATATCACTAGCCTTATTTTTAAGCTCTAGTATTTTTGGTGTGACCATCAGCAAAATTATTCTTGATAATCGATGCAAAGATTTACTCTATGCTCTGAAGGTTGCAGACTTAAGTCTAGATTATAATGGTGATTTAAATAAACAATTAAATGCTTTAAAGCAAATTAAAAATGGGAACACTTCCAGATTTACAATTATTAATATGGATGGAACCGTACTAGCCGACAGTGAAGTCTCTAATCCTGTTATCATGGAAAACCATATCCATAGAGAAGAAATTCAGGAGGCTCTAAAAAATGGCGCCGGATTCAGCAGAAGATACTCTGATACCCTGAATTTATCTATGTTATATGTCGCATATCTTTCTAATAATGACAATTATATCCTACGGATTGCAGAACCATTTTCCGGACTGGAACAATACCTTGGTCTTCTACTACCTGCTCTGGTTATTAGCATTGGTATTACATTACTAATCTCAAGTATTTTAGCCAACAGCTTTGCTCGTTCGATTGCTAAACCCTTACGAGAAATTGCTGAGGAAATGACCAAATTAAAGGATGATAAGCCGGAATTTCATTTTAATCATTATGAATTTGAAGAAATGAATGTTATCGCTGATACCACCATGCAAATGTTACATGCGGTGAAGGAATCTATGAATCAAATCGAATTTGAAAAAATGATCCGTCAGGAGTTTTTCTCCAATGCTTCCCATGAACTCAAGACCCCTATCACCTCGATTAGCGGATATGTTGAGCTTCTAGAAAATGACATGGTTACGGATGAGAAATTAAAAAAAGATTTTCTCTCAAGAATAAAAAAAGAAACAACCAATATGACCAACCTAATCAATGATATCTTAATGATATCCCGTCTTGAAACCAAAGAAGTTACGGTGTCCATGCATGATGTACGCATATGCCCTCTCTTAAGTGATGTTTGTTCTACCTTAAACCCCCTTGCCACAGAGTGTCAGGTTACCTTAGAGACAAATTGCAAACCTCTTACCATCTATGCTAATGAAGGCCAGATCAGAGAATTGTTGAATAACCTCATCAACAATGCGATTAAATATAATAAACCTGGGGGCAAAGTCTTTGTAACCATAACATCAGAGGGAAATGATTTTATCATCATTGTTGAAGATACCGGAGTTGGAATCCCAGAGGAAGCACAAGCCAGGATATTCGAGCGCTTTTATCGGGTAGATCGGGGAAGAAGCAAAAAAATGGGTGGAACCGGTTTGGGATTATCCATAGTAAAGCATGTGGTCAATTATTATAATGGTTCAATCCAACTAGAAAGCCAGGTTATGAAGGGAACGAAATTTACAATCCGTCTTCCCAAAAAACAAGGATATTAATTTTCATCTACGAGACCATTCATTAGTGAAAACCCCTGCCCTATTTGTAGATATACGAAAAACACTTCATCTTATACTAAATTATATAGATAGATGAAGTGTTCTTTTTATAGTTTTATTGACCCGGTAAAAGATCTCTTGCTTCTTCTTGGGTGTCCCCATAAATAAACTGATACAATTCTAATCGATTTTTATCCCAATCTAAAACCAGAGGATAACCAATACCATTGTATTTTTTCGGCGCTTCAAATGCCCCTTCCACAGGAATACGGAATGTTTCTATGGTTGTTATTTTATTTTCAATTACAGCCTCCAAAGCCTCTTCAATCTGTTTTTGTGTTAAATTGGTCGTAACGTAACTAAGACCTTCCTTTGTGATTGGAAGAATTTTAAATATATTATTCGGTGATATATACTGATCAAAGATCGCTTTAAGAACCCTTTGTTGACGGACAACACGGCCATAGTCATGATTGGCTCCTCCTAGAGTCTTCACCTTACGAACTCGAACATAACCCATGGCTTGATTACCATTTAACACATTGACACCGGGTTTAACATTACGATTTGATTTCTTTGAAATATAATTGGTTTTATTAAGATATTCTGCTTCTTCTTTTCCTAACTCGATGGTTACGCCACCGAGCATATCTATGATTTGCTCAAATCCTTCAAAATCTACGGATGCATAGCCATCCAAATGAATTTTATAATTATGCTCTACGGTATTTAACAGGAGTTTTACCCCACCCTTTGAATATGCTGAATTTAACTTATTCGCTTTATATCCAGGAATTTCAACATAACTATCCCGAAGCAAAGAGGTAAGTTTTACAGACTTATCTTTGGTATTGATGGAAGCAATCATCATTGAATCAGTATTTTTTGCCCCACCAATCTTTTCAATTCCAAAAATTAAATAGTTCTTAACATAATCCTCTTTTCTTGTATCTTCAGCATGATAATCACCATCAATCTGATCCTCATTGGTATCATCTTCATTCTTTACATTACCATATACAAAATCACTGGCAGCTTTATAAACCCATCCTCGACCAGTCTTAGTTTTCATCACAAAAAGTACGAATAAGAATAATACCATAAGTACAGAACTAAGAGCGATGAGGATACGTTTCCTTCTCTTTCTTCTTCGCATTTTCTTATTTGCATTCTTCCTTTGTTTCTGGGATTTCCCTTTATTCGTAGTTTGGTCGTCATTTAAGATTTCAAGTACTTGACGACTAAGCAACTCTTGCTCTCGTTTATTCATTTTTATCTCCCCTTATATATCCTAACATTTGACGAAATTTCTATTCACTCATCTTGTGGCATTTTGTCCTATTTTATCAGATTACAAGTAAAAAGGGAAGATAGCAATCATAGGATATTTTAATTGTAAGCCATTTCCATTCCATAGATTTATCTTACAAAACAGAAGAATTCATCTAATTTAATTCAATGATATAATAAAAAAATTATTAAAATTCCATTTTTCGATTGACATAATCATTATTATTATATATTCTATATATCAGCGGGGCATTAGCGCAGTTGGGAGCGCACCACACTGGCAGTGTGGGGGTCAGGGGTTCAAGTCCCCTATGCTCCATACATCCTAAATACCTATAGAGTCAACTTCAAACAGTTAATCGAATTTCAAAAAAAGGTATTGACAAAGTATCCTCTTATAAGCTATTATATCATTTGTGATTATTAATAAATAAAATATGCGCGAGTGGCTCAGTGGTAGAGCATCGCCTTGCCAAGGCGAGGGCCGCGGGTTCGAATCCCGTCTCGCGCTTAAAAAGAAAAGTTCATTCGTCAGAATGGACTTTTACTTTTTATGTATTAGATGTATAAGATAAGAACCTTGCAAGTTGAATAGCAACTTGTTAAGCCACGCTTGCGTGGCTTTGTTCGAAATATCCCGTCTCGCGCTTAGAAAGAAAAGTTCATTCGTCAGAATGGACTTTTTCTTTTTGTGTATTGGATGTATACGATCTGTAATTTCCTAGATAACATTGTAATATCTTCCCCCTTCCGCTAGCCTTTTCTTATTGATCCCTAATTAACCATAATCGAAATCCGTCATATTTACACAATCCCTGTATTTTTCTGGGCTTGTACTTAATTAAATATATGTTACAATACTTTCATTAAGATTTTTACAATGGAGGAATTCTAGAATGAAAACACCACAGTTTTACTCAAACCTTGATAAACATAGCAAATATATCTTAAAATGTTGTTTCTTTGTTTTTGCGGTCAATGGTTTATATGCAATGATCTTAGGCTCTTTATTACCACTTATCAGTAATGAATATGGCCTTAACAATACGATAAGCGGAGCTTTACTATCCGCACATCAAGCAGGAAATTTATTTGCAGGTTTTATAGCAGGTGTACTACCTATTTATTTGGGAAGAAAAAAATCAATAATTTTCTTATGTAGTTTTGTTGTTATGGGATTTTCTATTATGATTATAACTGGTAATCCTGTCCTATTGATTTTAGGTTTTTTATTTACCGGCTTAAGTAGAGGTAGTATCTCCAATTTTAATAACACCATAGTAAATGAAGTTTCAAATAGTAGTTCATCGGCTCTAAACATTTTGCATAGTGTCTTTGCCATTGGAGCTTTATGTTCTCCTTTTTTAATTATCATAAGTACTAAGATAGCTGGTGATATTGGATGGAAAATAGCTGCCACAGTTATTATAATCCTTGCTATCATCTCTATGATTCTCTTTTCCAGGATGAAGATCAATGATGTGGTAAAAAGAAAAGAAAGTACATCATATCGCTTTCTAAAGTACAAACATTTTTGGATTATTGCTGGAATACTCTTTTTCTATTTATGTGTAGAATCCGCTATTAACGGATGGATCGTAAAATATTTTATTGACGACAATATCATGACCACAGAATATGCTCAAATGCTAGCCTCTTTATTATGGGTGGTCATTCTAGCTGGTAGGTTAACTTGTGCTTACTTAGGAGATAAAATCTCAAAAAAAATATTACTACTAACAACAAGCGTTGGTACTGTAATCTTTTATTTGTTATTATTGTCATCACGGAATATAACCATCATTACCATTGCTATTATGGGCTTAGGTTTTTCAATGGCAGGGATTTATCCAATTACCATATCTACCGTTGGAGGCACTATAAAGAAGTACCCTATGTCTATGGGAATTCTACTTATGCTGGGCGGCATTGGCTCCATCATCATGCCTACGATGATCGGTGCCCTGGCCGATAACTTGGGAATATTCGCTGGTATGAGCGCTATTGTATTTGCTATTGTTATGATGATGATTTTTGTTTTAATTAATGTTTTTAGAAATAAAGAAGCCTAAAACTTGTAGATGAATTTTATAAACATGAATTATAAGAATACAATTATACACCTAGTGGTTAGTAAAAATACAATAACATAGTAAAAGGAGCTGAAGAATTAGCGGTTATATCCGCTGATTCTTTAGCTCCTGTTTTAGTTCATCCTTAAGTCCTTAAAGTAAAGTACGAATTCTATTGTCTAAAAACCTTCTATCCCGTTATTTAATTCAGTTTAAACTTCTTAATCGCATCTTCTAGTTTCTTCGAATTCTTATCCAATTCTAGGGATGCTAGTCGTAGATTTTCAACAGCATCTAATTGATTGCTTGCTGTAGCACTCATTTCTTCTGCTGCTGCAGCGGACTGTTCGGAAACAGCGGAGATGCTCTCAATGGATAATAGGGTATCATCTTTCGCTGTATCTATGGCCTGTATGCCGTCGGATATATGATTCAGATAATTTACCAATTCCTGAACATGATGATTGATATTGTTAAACGCAGATACCGTTCTTTCTAAGGATAAGGTTTGTGATTCCACAATGGTTTCTGCATCTTTTGCAGCTTCCACTGTCTCTTTCGTTCTTGTCTGAATTTCTTTTACTGTATTTTGAATCTGGCGCGCGGCTTGCATGGTCTGATCCGCTAATTTTCTGATTTCTTCCGCAACTACTGCAAAACCTCGTCCAGCTTCCCCTGCTCTAGCGGCTTCAATGGAAGCATTTAAGGAGAGTAAATTCGTCTGAGATGCTATATTATTAATTAAGTTCACCATTCCATAAATATTCTTGGATTGTACTTCAAATTCCTCAATCTTATTGATTACACTTTGAGTTATGGTATAGGTTTCTTTTGATTTTTCATTGAGTTCATCGACAATGACAATACCTTCTCCCGCAATGTTTTGAGTACTAATGGCGATGTTTTCAATTTCCTTTGTGTTTTCGGAAAGATTAGAAATCTGTTCGGATAGTCCTGTCATTTGTATCAGGCACTGCTCCGTATCGCCAGCCTGTTGTACAATTCCTTGCTGGGTATTTTCAATTGTCTGAGTGATATCCTTGGTCCCTCTTAACATATCTTCACAGGTTTGAGTTAGGTTACCAGCTGAATCACTTACGATACTACCTACTTCCTGAACCTCTAAAATAAGTTTTCTCATATCATTTATCATATTGGATATACCGTTTGATAAAATACGAAACTCATCTTTTCGCTTGGTAGTAAATTCAGTGGTAAGGTCTCCTGTTGCAGCTTGTAAGATGGATTTTCTAAGGGATGCTATGGCACCACTGATCCCTCTTGCAATAATCGTAACGGTAAGTATTGCTATAATGCATGCGATAGTTACAAAGGTAATACTCAATGTTTTTATTCCACTTAATTGTTCTAAAACTGTGGTTTTTGGTATCAAAGCACAAATTATAGCATTGATACCTTCCACCTTTTCGTATAAATAGAGATAGTCTTTTCCATTGTATTTTTCAAAAGAGTTACCGCTCTTACTCTCGCCTTCCACTGCCTTATTATAAAATGAAGTATTTGTAAATACACTGGTTTCCTCTGTATTATATAAGGTTTCTTTACCATCTCCAGTAACCAACCCCATGATACAACCTTTACCCAGATCATAATCTGCAAACATTTCTTTTATTTTATGGGAAGATATATCAATCGTAACAAACCCTTTGCCATTGCCATATTTGCGTATAATGGATAAGGCATATCGATCCGAAGTATATCTATCACGATCCGTTGATAAAGCTTCATCTATTGTATGGTGGTCTCCTGTCCAATAATAGTATAAGCTTCTATCTTCAAACAGTTTTCCCTGCTCCGATTCCATAAATGAAGTATAGATATCTTTATTTACTGTATTAAATGAAGATACCGAATTTTGATTATCAACAAAAATATGTATTGCAGCAATAAAGGAATTGGTTGATGTATCAAGCCGAAGATTTTGTTCTATATCACCCTTTAGTTTAATACTGGTCACATCATCCGCTGGCTTTTTATTTTTATAGAATTCTATAACATTCTCATCCAAAGTTAAATCCATGGAATTTTGCTTTACCATATCTAATCCAAAACTTAAATAGTCTGATGTAGCTTTAATCGCATCTGCTGCATTATATATATAATTATTAATAATTGCTTCTTGTGACTTTCTATAAGATAGGACACCATAGATACCTAATAACAAAACCGGAATTAAGAGACCAATAAATAATTTTAACCCGATTTTTTGAAGCATTTCTAATACTATAGTCTTAATTTTACTTCTAACATTAGAACCGAACCCCATAGGATTTTTTTTCACTGAATTACCCTCTACATTATTAAACATCTTATTCCCCTTCTCACATTATTTGGAT
>DUNZ01000214.1 GCA_012839085.1 Clostridiales bacterium | reverse complement strand
CTTAGAGCCAAACAAAAAAAGGGAACACTAAGTGTTCCCTATATAAATACAATTATGTCATATATTAGTTAGTAATAACCATTTCGGTTTCTTTATCAAATACATGCATTTTTGACATATCAAATGCTACCTTAACATTATCATCAGGTCTAGCAGTTGTACGAGGATTTACACGAGCAGTAATCTCTAATGTATCGTCGATTGTGAGATATAGGAATACTTCTGCACCAAGTAACTCGTAAACTCTTACTGTTGTATCGATTATGCTATCTGGAGAACTGCTGAGGAACATCTCTTCATCATGGATGTCTTCAGGACGAATACCGATAACAACTGTCTTATCAAGGTAACCACCATCAATAACTTTTTTCGCTTTTGCTTCAGGAAGTCTTAATTGGTTCTTACCAAATACAACATATACATCGGAGCCCTTCTTAGTAACTGTAGCATCGATGAAGTTCATCTGAGGAGATCCCATGAAACCTGCAACGAAAAGATTCTGTGGTCTATCGTATAGGTTCTGAGGTGTATCTACCTGCTGAATTAAACCGTCTTTCATAACAACAATTCTAGTACCCAAGGTCATAGCCTCTGTCTGGTCATGAGTAACATAGATGAATGTTGTCTGTAATTTCTGATGTAACTTAGAAATCTCGATACGCATCTGTACTCTTAGCTTAGCATCAAGGTTTGATAAAGGCTCATCCATAAGGAATACTTTAGGGCTACGAACGATTGCACGACCCATAGCAACACGCTGTCTCTGACCACCGGATAATGCCTTCGGTTTACGATCTAATAAGTGTTCAATACCTAAAATCTTTGCTGCTTCATGTACTACTTTATCGATTTGATCCTTTGGTACTTTTCTTAATTTAAGACCAAACGCCATATTGTCATATACAGACATATGTGGATACAACGCATAGTTCTGGAAAACCATTGCAATATCTCTATCTTTAGGTTCAACATCATTTACTAACTTATCGCCAATCCAAAGTTCACCTTGTGTGATTTCTTCAAGACCTGCAATCATACGTAAAGTTGTGGATTTACCACATCCTGAAGGACCTACGAAGATAATGAACTCTCTATCAGCTATTTCGAGGTTAAAGTCCTTTACCGCCACAACACCATTTGGATATTGCTTAGTAATATTCTTTAATGATAAACTTGCCATTTTCTATCCTCCTACACTATTCTTTTATTATATCTTGTACTACTACTTATATCGATATAGTACACCATTTAGCACTTTTACACCATATGTTATTTTACCAAAATAGAATTTACCCTTTTGTATAATTTGTATATATCTTTTTAAAATAGGTTGTTTTACCGATAATCCATGGATAATTTTATAGATTTACTGTTTATATTCTATAAACCCTTCCCCCATAACCTCTCTAACATCCCCGATTATTACAAAGGATCTTGGATCAATTTTCTTAGAAATTTCTATAATTTTTATAATTTCTTTCTTGGAAACAACACAATAAAGCATCTTTCTTTCCTTCTTAGAATACATTCCTGTAGCTTCCACACCGGTTACCCCTCGATCCAAGGTAACCATGATTTCTTCCGCTATTTTCTCATAATCATCGGATATGATATAGGCCATTTTGGCAAATTTTAGTCCTGATAAAATACCATCGGACACCTTAGATGTTATAAAAACAGCAATAATCGCATAAAGAGCATTGTTAATCCCAAAAACCAGAGCACCTATGCAAATAATTGCACCGTCTACAAAATTCAAAATTTGTGGAACCGAGATATGTTTATATCGGTCTTGGATTAAGGTGGCGACTAAATCCGTTCCACCGGTAGAGGAAGATACCGAAAAAATCAAACCAATACCAGCGCCTCCAATGGCTCCACCAAAAATCGATGCCAACAATTTATCATCAAAATTTAGATCATAAATAGGAACCACCATCAGGGCAAGGGTTAGAGCAATGGTTCCAAGGATCGCAGAAAAGATAAATTCTTTCCCTTTCATTCGGATAGACAAAATATAAAGGGGGATATTACTCAATACAGTAAATAACCATATTGGAAAACCTCCTTCCATAATTGGCTCTGTTAATTTTTTTGCAACAATAGCAAGTCCAGAAACACCACCAGTAACCATTCCTAAGGGTTCATACACCATATTGATAGAAACAGCCATTAATAATGCCCCTGCAATTATTGTAAGAAACTTCATAACTACTTTTAATCTCTTATCTTTTACCTTACGCATTATAATTTCTCCTCAGTTGCAACCATCATATTTTTCTATTACTCGTATGATAAACAATTATTTCTTTGATTATGCATTATATGAAATTACTGAATAACCTTCCACATTTTATCATATCAAAATTTTATTATCAATTAAATTTCCATAAAATAAGGTCACCCTATCATCATAGGGAAAGAATGATTCTTTCGTAGTTTTCGTCCTTATGCTATAATTGTAAAGTAAAATGGTAACCAAGGTCAAGAATGGTTTAAAATCAGCAATCAAGGGACTATTAATGGTTCTCTGAATAGGTACCAAGGATAACAAGTAAGAACTAGAAGAAAGGTGGTGCAAGAAAGTTCATTACCGTGATAAATGACAACAAATGAACTTTTCGATAGATGAATAAAAAGACTGTTTTGGTTACAGGGTCTTCTCGGGGAATTGGGAAGGCTATTGCTGTAAAATTTGCAAAAGAGGGATATCAAGTAGTCATTAATGGAGCTCATCAAGAGGACGTATTACAGAATACCAAGAATGAAATTGAGTCCTACCAAGTACCCTGCCATGCTTTCCTAGGAGATCTTGGACAATATGAGCAGGCAAAAGAATTATTTACCCAAGTTAAACAAAGATTTGGTAATGTAGATATCCTCATTAATAATGCAGGTATATCTTATATAGGACTTCTAAGCGATATGACTCCCAATGAGTGGGACAAGATTATAAGGACAAACCTAACATCCGTATTTAATTGTTGCTCACTAGCCATCCCCCATATGGTAAAGAATCAATTTGGTAAAATCATAAACATATCCTCCGTATGGGGTAATGTTGGGGCTTCTTGTGAGGTTGCTTATTCCGCTTCCAAAGGTGGAATGAATGCTTTTACCAAAGCCTTAGCCAAGGAACTAGCCCCTAGTAATATACAGGTAAATGCCATCGCCTGCGGTGCAATTGATACACAAATGAACCATTTTCTTGCTGATGATGAATTAAGGCAATTAATTGATGAAATACCTACAAACCGTTTGGGTCGACCAGAGGAAGTGGCTGATTTGGTATATTATTTAGCTAATAAGAACGAATATCTCACTGGACAAGTAATTCAACTGGACGGTGGATGGATATAAATAAATAGGGTGTACGCCTGATCCACTTGTGGTTTAACTCCACAAAGATGCGATCCTTATGTACACCCTATGTTTATATAAGTTTGTATATATCTTTTAATCAAGTTATCTTTTAATACAGATCCTATTCTTTGGGAACTATATTCTTGTCAATTTTTCAAAACAAGATATACCAGTTCCTTCGCTTTCTTGGAGTAGGCGATATAAAACTCATTTAAGTAAAAGATTCCTCACTAATCTTATTAATTAAATTTATTTCAAGATATATCCTATACCTTTTAATCTATTTTTAAAATAAACTGGAGTATCCTCTTAGCGCAAATCTCCATTTCTTCTCTCGTTAAGAGTCCCTCTTCTTTTGCTTTTAAAAGCTTCTCTGGAAATCCTCTTGCCATTTTCAAATCGTTTCCAGCCTTAACTTCTTTATGGTGCTCGCCAAAGGTCCACCAATCGGTTGTAACCATGCCTTGATAACCCCATTCATCTCGTAAGATATCTTCTAAAAGCTCTCTGTTCTCCGAAGCTCTGCAGCCGTTAATCAAATTGTAAGAAGACATGATACACCAAGGGTCTGCTTCTTTCACTATAATTTCAAAAGCCTTTAGATAGATCTCTCTAGCTGCTCGTTCTGACACCCTAGAATCACTATTTCTCCGATTGGTCTCTTTGTTATTGAGCGCAAAATGTTTTACCGCCACACCAATGTGTTGGGATTGTATTCCTTTCACCATATAGGAAGCCAGTATTCCTGTTAAAAATGGATCTTCGGAATAATATTCAAAGTTACGACCACACAAGGGACTTCTATGAATGTTAATGGCCGGAGTTAGCCAAAGAGCTATGTTATTTTCCTTCACTTCCTTAGCCCCTGCTTCTCCCACCTGATATAAGATTTCTCTGTTCCAGGAGCAAGCCAACAAAGTAGCACATGGCCAAGCCGTAGTGTTTACACCGCATTTTGGAGGGATACGAAGTCCTGCTGGGCCATCTGCTGTCATAAGATTAGGAATCTCATACTCTGGCATATTTCCCAGTCCACAAGTAATCGCCACTCCTACATTGGGCTGTCCACCTAGTAAATGTGCCAACTCCTCATCCGTCATTTGCGCCATGAAATCTTCTAATGACATTTTTCCATCGGCCACCTCAGTGAAGGGACGAATTCCTTTCTTATGAGGCTGATGCCACTGGTTCAATCCAGCTACCCCACGGACATCAGGAAAATATCCTTCCATTTCAAGATGAGGTGAACTTTGTATTTCATAGACTTTGGCAGCTTTTTCTTCATTGATAGGAAGTTCTTCATAAGTGCCATCGGCAAGCATTCTTTTCTTTAATGATATAGGAGCGATTTTTTCTGTTAATTGTTTTACGATTTTATTTTCTGATAAGACATAAGTATAATCAAGTAAAGTAACATTTCTAACAGAATTTCCAATATAAAACAGATATTCCCCAGCTTCCAGAACGTAGGCTGACTTTTGGATTTTTCCTAAATCATCATAAGATGCAAGATCATCCATAGAAATCTCCAGACTAAGTGTTTGGGTCTCTCCAGCTTTTAACAAGCGAGTTTTTTCAAAAGCAATTAAGCTTTTTGCAGGTTTCCCCAAAAGCCCTTGAGGAGCACTTCCATATATCTGAATGACCTCTTTACCCTCTCTGCTACCTACATTTGTTACAGCAACTTGTACTTGGATGTTGCCATCCTTTTCCTCTACTTTCACAACAGACCACTCAAATATGGTGTAGGACATTCCGAAACCGAAGGGATAATTCACCTTATCATAGGCATCTGCGATTGTTTCAAAATATCGATATCCTACATAGATATCTTCCGTATAATCAACATAGTCATCGGATTCATGAAAATTATAGGAAGAAGGATAATCTTCTAATCTTTTCGCAAAGGTATCGGATAGTTTTCCAGAAGGATTCGCAAGACCACATAAAAGTTCTGCTGCTGCTTTTCCTCCTTCCATTCCACCCTGCCATGCTAGGAGTACAGACTGAATTCGATCGTCCTTAGCAAACCATTCGGTGTCAACCACACCTCCAACATTCAAAACCACGATAATCTTAGGGAAATATGCCTTCACCTTATTTACCATAGCTTTTTCAGCATGGGTCAAATAAAAATCTCCATCTTCAAAAAGTTCCTTAGACCTTTCCAGCAAAGGCTCACCAGACTCTTGTTCTTGCTTTCTATCATTATCGTACTTACTTTTCCGATCCCAACCTTCACCGGAAAAACGACAAATGGATATAAGAGCAGTATCCGTATAGGCCCTTGCTTCTTTATATAATTCGTCTGGTAACTCTGGTTCTATAGTCATACCAGGAGCCACACCATTTTCATATTGTTTTTTTACATTCTCTTGATAAAAATCAGATAATTTCTGATAGATATCCACATATCCATCCAATTCCTTAAGACCATCATATAGATTCTTAGTGTACTCAACCGTTACATCACCACTACCCCCGCCGCCTTTTACATAATCAAAACTGCCTTTTCCAAACAAAGCAAGCTTGCTTCCTTTACGAATGGGAAGGAGCTGATGATTGTTTTTTAAAAGAACCATACCTTCTAAAGCGGCTTTCCTAGATAATTCACGATGCTCTTTCGATGCTGTAACCCTTTCACCATTATCACCCAAGGGAAGATTCGGTTGATATAGCGACCTTTGCCATTTACCCATAGTTTCTCCTCCTATATTGATTTTCTTAATTTCATATTATCGATTCTAACTATGTATAACAAGGCATTTTTTGACTTGCATATAGGTCAATTTTGACTTACTATAAAATTAGCTGGAAAATCTAAGATCTATTCTTATCCATGGATCTTGTTAGTTTGTATATTTGCTTTATATAATATTTAGAAGGATGGATGTTTTCATGAGTACCCATGAAATTGTAAGAACCAAATCACTATTAAATGTATATTTTGATGTTTGCGAAACCACAAATCACATTGTTCCAAGCCATTGGCACAAACATTTGGAATTAATATTTATTCTTAGGGGAACCATGCATGTGATCAGCAATGAAAAAAATCATACTTTACATACCAAGGATCTCTTCATCGTGAATTCTGGTGACATTCATTACACCCGTAGTGTTGGAAAAACAAAACTTTTATTGTTGCAAATTCCTTATGAATTCCTCAACCAAATCATATTCCAATTTGATACCATTCATTTTACTGAACATTTCTCATATGATCAGTTTCAAGAGGATGCCCATTATCAAAGCATAGTAAAACATTTACTGGTCATGGAAGAACTGTACATAAATCAAGAAGAAGGTTATCAGTTTCTCTTTACCAGTCACCTTCACCTTCTTCTTCGTATTTTATATACCAATTATACTAGCCGTCATAACATGGAACAGATTACCAAAGAGGAAAAATCCCTTGAGCGTATTAAGGAGATTATTGCTTATGTGGAAGAACATTATATGGAGCCACTTACCTTACAAGAAGTGGCCGATTTGTTTGCTTTAAATCCCGAGTATTTTTGCCGGTATTTTAAAAAGAACACAGGCTTTACCTTTCTCCAATATGTAAATATGGTTCGTTTACCTCACATCTATGAAGACATCATTCAGACTAAAGATAGCATAACTCAAATCCAGGAACGTCACGGATTTAGTAATTATAAAATAATGAATCGCATGTTTAAGGAGCTTTATGGCTGCCTTCCTTCCGAAGCCAGAAAAAATTCTATACAGCGTTAAATCCTTCAGAGGATTACAGGTTGTTAACTTGTGAATTATCTGATGCTGAAAATCTTGTTTTACACAAAAAATACGCCAGATTGGTTTCCCAATCTGGCGATCTGTATTCTTCGTGAAAATATTTTCAGTATGTTGACAAATATTATCTCTTGG
>DUNZ01000213.1 GCA_012839085.1 Clostridiales bacterium | reverse complement strand
GGGGCAAATCAGGGGGGTAAATCCACGTTTTTGCGTAGTCTTGGAGTGGCACAGCTATTAATGCAGGCAGGAATGTTCGTACCAGCTAGCTACTACTGTAATAGACTTTACGATGGGATATTCACTCATTTTACCAGAAGAGAGGACGTAGCCATGAATAGTGGTAAATTGGATGAAGAACTGAAACGGATGAGTGATATTCTTGATGAAATAACCCCCAATTCCTTATTGCTTTTAAATGAGTCCTTTGCCACCACTACGGAGAGGGAAGGTTCTGCCATTGCTTCCGATGTTGTAAGAGCTTTATATGAGAATGGGACACATATTTTTATGGTCACTCATTTATTTGAATTTACCAAGGCTACCTATGATGAAAATTTGGAAGGGGCAATGTTTTTAAGTGCTGAACGTTTGGCAGATGGAACTAGAACTTATCGGATCTTGGAGAAGGTTCCAGAGAAGACAAGCTACGGCCTTGATTTATATAATGATATCATAACTATAAATATATAAATATGTTTTTCTTTGGGGGAATCAATATAATTATTTCAATGTATTTAAGTTTTTCGGAAAAAGTAAAGGATGCATTTATCATTTCTATAGCAAGAGGCTGCCTTATTATTGTACCTTTGGTTATTGTTTTAAGTAGTCTTTGGAATATGGTTGGAGTTTGGTTATCATTTGTTTTGGCAGAATTAATTGTTATGATAATGGCTTTCATCTTGGGGAGGAAGCTAGTCTGGGATTAAGTAGCTTGTAAATCAAGCTATGATTTCATAAACCGTGCCCTGGTTAAAATTTGTTACATTGGCCGATCGATATACACCTAAAAATAGTCTCGTTTGGTCCAGATTCGTTCCTAAAGAAACATAAAAGGCCGGTTGAGACCCAAAATCAAATTCTGTTTCTATTATGCCATAATCCTTTGGTACACAAGTGGAACCAAGTTGGGTATATGCCAATACCCCTCTTGGAGGTCGTGAGCCTTGTCTTACAAAGTCAGTAAAGACTACATTTCCTGATAATTTAGGAATTGCATTACCCATATAAGGCTGAACACCTGTAAGAGCGGTGCCTGCAAATTTATTGGGTCGGGTGTCATCGTGGTAATAGCAGGTTAGGGGTGGGATTCGTTTAACACTGGTTTCTATGGTATCACGATAATATACCATGTTTTTTACATTCAAATTGGGATCTTGATTACAATTACTAATGACAGAAGTGGGCAAGTCTCCTTCCCAACCTCGCCAGCCTAAATTAATCATTTCTTCTATTTGGGCTTCCTCTTGCATATTTCTTCCTTGGGTGACTTGGGTAACAGGAATTTGTAGATGCTGTCCAAAGGAAAAAATTGATTCTACTAGATCCTGTCCTACATTTCCTACATATTTTATGTACTGATTCTGATACCATTGATAGGAAATCCCAGGTATGTTTCGAAGGCCTTTGGCTATAACAGTCAAGGTTTCCTGTATAGCCATTGGAAGTTGGTCAAATCGAGAAACCACTGGTGGATCTTCAAGAAAGAGATCTTGATCTACATCAATCTCAAGGATTTTACCGCAAATCTCCATCGTGTTCTGACTTAAATTAAAGGGATCAAAACCGGATCCTCCATCCCCAGTTGTTAATAACAAACGTTCTGTCTCCGGAGAAAATTTTAAACTATTGACTCCATTATGATTTGCGAAGGGTCTTCTTAGGTTGAGTAATGTCCGCCGCTTTTGTGGTTGTAGATTTGAATCTAATATCCATTCTTCAACGGTATCAATATGATCATATCGGCTTTCTCTATCTTCCCATTGCAAATTTAGGGTGTTGGGGTCACAGGGATTTGGACGAAAAGATCCAGCAAGAGCACCGGGACCTTGGCTTCCAGCCAGGGAATAATGGAGGTAAAAGCGTCCATTTAAATGAAAATAGGGATGAAAGGCTAAGCCCAGTAAGCCTCGTTCATCATATCCACCACTTAAAGTACCTAGTTCAAGGATTTGAGAGCGAATATCTAAGAATGTTTCCAAATTTTCATTTCCGGTATAAAAAATCTCCCCCACTTGGGTTGCTACGAATAATCTTTCTACACTGTCTCCTGGAAATACTGCTGTTTTTATCACAGTAGGCAAATTGATATTGGTAATGAAAGGATGTAAATTGACTTTTATATTTCTCATAAAAAACCTCTAACCTTACTCATTTAATGAATATGATTAGAGGTATTTGATTAGTACAAAGATAGTAGTTATTTCTTTTATCAAGGAAACACGCCATACTTCAATTATACTGACGGTGTGAAGCTACAATATCCTATTTTATCGCATTGAATTTTCATATCATCCCATATTTCGCTGCCGATGATTCGCTCCAAGGCCGTTGGGTATAGGATATGATCCTCTTTGTATATATGGTCTCGTAAGTTAAATACAATATATTTGGAGGTTTCATCAACCAGTTCTTTAAAAATATTAAAATCTAGTTCATTTACATTCTCAGCAGCTTCTTTAAGTGCTCTCTTTCGTAACCTCAAGGCATCATGTTCCATCCTCATAATTCTTGGGGGTCCAGTAATCTCTCTTTTTTCTAGTTCAGGGAAAAGTACATTCTCTTCTCGAAGATGATGATTTTCTGCATCTAAAATTAAAATGGCCAGTTCTAATAAACGTTTCATTAATCCTGGATTATCCTCTTTGTTATTTAATTTTTGTATTTCAAAATTGATTGCCTCTAATTCTGTTAAAAAATCCTTTATTTTATTATGTTCTGCAATTAAGGTATCAATCACATGGCCCGTTGATATTTGTGCCTTTACCTTATCTAGTTCATCAGATAGAACTTCCATATGTACGTCGCATAGATGCCTTAAATTCTCGGGATCCATTCCATCTTGAATTAATTTTTGTTCAGCCAAGGATAGCTCCACGGGATCGATATTCGTAACCAGTTTCAAGGCTTCTTCTCTTAGCTCTTTTGTTGCACCTTCTTGATTCAGTCTATTTAGTAGATCAGCTAATTTATCAATTTTATTTTGATCCATTTATTAACCTCCTTTTGAATTGTGGTAGTGTAAAGACTTACACTATCTTTTTTTATTAAAACCTTTATATATCAAGGGTTACACGTTATTTAGATAAAAAATAACAATGACCCCCCTTTTTCATGTATAATGTAATCACCAAAACCACATT
>DUNZ01000036.1 GCA_012839085.1 Clostridiales bacterium | reverse complement strand
TGAAAAACTCGATATGGATGAAAACATTTTCTAAGTGTAGAATGTATTCCTCGATAGCTCAATGGTAGAGCACACGGCTGTTAACCGTGGGGTTGTAGGTTCGAGCCCTACTCGGGGAGTTTATTATTTATGGCGACATAGCCAAGCGGTAAGGCATGGGTCTGCAACACCCTGATCCCCAGTTCAAATCTGGGTGTCGCCTTTTTATAATCTCAAACCTGTAAGTTAGACGGGCTTGAGATTTTTTATACAAATACAAAATTGATTCGTTAAGACTTGACGTATAAATAATACATTGCTATAATAAAAAAGCATTAATTAAATAAATTTAATATGGCGACATAGCCAAGCGGTAAGGCACGGGTCTGCAACACCCTGATCCCCAGTTCAAATCTGGGTGTCGCCTTAATAAATAGAAGACACACTACCTGAAGTAGTGTGTTTTTTGTATCCAATACAATAATACCACCTGTTATGCAGGTGGAACCCATCAGATTTAGCTTCAAGAAAATACCTCCAGTGTTATAATAAGTGTAGGTTCGCCAACCACACAAAATAACAAAGGAGGAAATCCAGTTGGATATGAATAGTTTATCACATACCAAGTGGGAATGTAAAGAACAGGTGATATCTTGCTACTATAAGCTATAATAGGAAGAACAAGTGATATCATGCAGCTATAAATTATAATAGGAAGAATATAAGTGATATATTTATTATTTTCTAATTTAATATTGACTCTCTCATTACGTAAGGGTTTAGGATGAAAAGGAAAGGGGGATATGATGAAAACAGTAAAAGAAGTATCTGAAATTACAGGTGTAACTATACGAACGTTACGCTACTATGACGAAATTGGGTTATTAAAGCCCACACAATTAACAGATGCCGGTTATCGGCTTTATGATCAGAACGCATTAGAAAAGTTGCAGTTAATTATGTTCTTTAGGGAATTGGAGATACCATTAGTTGATATAAAGAAAATCATGGAGAATACCAATTGGAATAAAGAAGAAGTTTTATTAGCCCAGAAATCCTTTTTGCTTAAAAAACGTGCCCGCCTAAACGGACTAATTGATTTAATTACCGATGTAATGAAAGGAGTTAATACTATGAGTTTTGAAGCATTTAACCATGGAGATCTGCAGAAAATAATAAATCAAACCCTGGAAAATATGACGCAAGAAAGTCTTAATGATCAAATTAGACAATATGGTAGTATTAATAAATATCGTGAACACCTATACCAAGGCCTTCAAAATGAGAAAGCTCTTATTGACATATTCAAATGGTATGGTGGTAAAGATAAGGCATCAGATGCGGTTTTACAATCAGCAGGAAACCATGAAGAACTTGCATCAAATCAAAATATAAATGATGAAGTATACAGGCAATTAGTTAAGGCAAAAGAAACAAAAGATATGGACTTAGAAAAAGAAGCGGTTACAAAACTTACTGAAGTCTATAAAGGCTTATTTAAAATAGATAATGCTAGATCTATATTACTAGATTTAGGGAAAGAATATCCAAAAAATGATAAACTAGCAGAAGCAACGGATAATGAATACGGAAAAGGAAGCGCTGAGTATATTGCTCAGGCAATATTTCGTTATTACGGTGTATAACAATGAGGTCACTGGTGCGTCCAGATAGATTGGTAATTGACTATAAAATCCAAGTAATAAAACCATTTAATAAAAAACAAAATAGAAATTGGTAAAATTAGTTTAATGTTCTTGCTATATGTGATAATATGGTAATATCCTTGGTAAATTTTGAATATCTAATATGTAAGTCTTCCAAGTTCATGTAATAAATATCAAAGGGAAAGGAAGAAAGAAAATCATGAATACTGAAAAACTTGCTTTGTATTCTAAAATTAAAAATACTTCTAAAGTATTATATTTATTTAAATGGATTGCTTTATTGATTGGAATTATAGGTGTTCTAGTTTCATCAATTGTTGATATAGTAATAAATCGCAAGTTAACATGGTCATTAATTGTTGATTTTGCGGTGGCTTTTATTTTTATTCTTGTTGTGACTCCTATATTATGCAAAAAGAATAAGCTGATTATTACAAGCTTGGTATCAAGTATTCTGGTTTTTCCCCTGCTGTTATGTATTGAACATATAGTAAATAAGAATTTTATTGCTAATCCTAGACCTTGGTTTAAAACTTATGCATTTCCAATCACCTTAATTTGGTTAGGAGTCATCTGGAGTTTAATACTGATAAAAAAATGGATGAGTTTAAACTTCTGGCATACTTTAAGTTTCTTGTTTATATTGGTCATGGTAGGATCGACATTTACGAATGTAATTGCAAGAAAAGTCTCTGTTTTTGAATTGTATAAAGGAAGCTTTAAGTGGATTGATTCTATGGTATATTTTTTATGTGCAATTGCTTGTTTTATTATAGGTAAGCTTGATTTTGAAAAATTTAAAACTCCCGATTAATGGCATATAAAAATCAAAATAAGTTATCTATAATAAACATATCTAACAAATTAAGGGGGTACACGACTAGCGTGTGCCCCCTTCTTAATAAATAGGATTATTTGTTATTTAACTTTTACTTTTTTCATTTTACAGTAGCTTCCATATATCTTCTTTCCATCCACTTCAATGTAACTTCTTGCTCTTAGATAATATGTCTTTTTACTTTTTAATTTTTTAACCGTACCATAAGGTTTTTTCAGGACTGTTTTGGTAGAATATCTCCAGTCTGTGGAATATTCCACCTCAATACCATCACAATAAAAGTAGCTTATATAATCTACATTATAATAAAAACTACCTTTGGATGGACTATAAAACAATGTTATTTCCACGTCCCCGGGAGCGATATAAAAATCAATTTCCTTTGTCCCGTAGTATTTCCCGATGCCAGTAATAATTACGGTTGCCTTACCAGGACGGTCGTTATTATCGTAGTCTAAAATATAATCAATATCTTTCTTAAGTACTTTTCCATTTGACTTAATTACCACATCTGGTGTTACATAATATTGATCGTCATCCCATTTTTGATTGGCAATTTTACCAATGGATAGAGAGTTTATATTTTTCAGTGTATCCGTCTCACCTAGATGAAGGATATGAAGTTCTAATTGAGCATCGTAGCCATTTGTAGTAGTCCAATATACTTTCTGATCACGATATACTGGTGTTTCATGGGCAGTTAATCTTATACCGTGTAGAGGAATTGCTTCTTGTAAAATGCTTCCGTCCGAGGATAATATCATATAATAGGTATCAACATATTTTTCCGATTGATAATCGCCAGCATATTTGAACTTTTCCCACATTAATATAATACGATCATCATCTGTAGCAATCAATTTTGGATTTACCACACAATATTCATCGGAATAATCGGTTAGCCATAGGACACCATAATCCTTCTCATAACCGCTTAAATATAATGGGGTTAAAGCATCCGAAGGTGCTTTTCCAGTAGTAGTGCGAACATCGGTTTTGAGTATTTGAGTGTTATCTCTATTTAAATTTGGAAAGTTTTTATGAATAATCTGAATAAATAGGTTTCTGGCTTCACTGTGGCCACAGTAACTCCGGCTGGTTGATGCTGGTTCTAAGGAAAGGGTTTTTTCTGATGCGGCTGCTAAAACATAACCAGTACTTAATTCAGCAATTCCCCCTAGTTGAGCATAGGTTTCGTTGTAACCATAATCCCTATTTGAACCTTCTCTGAAATGAAAGGAGACATATTCTCTGGTATTCCGTATGTTTGTGCTTCCGTTGATAACCTTACTCAATTTAAAACCACGATCAAAGGCATCTCCATGGTCGGCAAAAAGATAGTTTCTATCGGATGTTACAATAACCCTTTGATCAAAGGAATGGCTAGTATAGCATCCGGCATAGTTTAGTTTCGTCATAGTAGTAGTGTTTACAAAAATAACATGATTTGACTGATGTCCATTATACATTCGACGAGCATAGGAACAGACTAAGACATTACCATTTAGCGCAATATCACAATTACCAGATCGGAAGGGTACCTTGGTTCCCCAGTATTGTCCGCTATAAGGACGAGTATCTAATCCGGTGTATTTCACTTCAGACTGATATTTAAATTCTGAGTTATACTTGACTACACTGAGTACCACTTTTGATTCGTCATCCGTATCATTTTCCTGTCCGTATACGATATAATAATTTCCCTCACTATCACAAATGGCACCTCCAAATAAGGGGTAGGGTTTTTTTATGGTATAGGAAGTGGTATCTGTAAAATTATCATTGTATTTTACTAATGTTATAGACTTTTCTGTTTCATATATGGTATTCAGGTTACCCTTAGGATCAAAAAACTCTGAAATAGGAGCTACCGAGGCAGAATACCAATATAAATCATTTGTAATTGAGCGTTCAACCACATCTACTGTTTCAAAGCTGTGATTCTCAACTTTTCCTATAATAAGGGTATCATCAGATTTTGCTTGTATGGTCTGTGGTATATTTCCCAACAGAAATAAAAGTATGATTAGTAATAAATGATATCTTTTTTTATTAGAAAACATATTCTTATCTCCTTTGCAGAATAATTTATATATAATAGGCTAGATTTTTATCCGTGAGTTCTTTTTGCTAAGGATATAAATCCCTAGTTGTAATAAAATGAAATGTTGCCCGGTCAGACTCTTTGGCTTGAACCTGTTCTATACAGGGAAACAGGAGTATAAAGGCTAATAGAAGAGTTTTTATCTTGTGTATTTGTTGAAATTTCATATGAATCCTCCTATATTGGTAGAATAAGCTATAATAGCTATTTACTTCAACTCTTAGATTTAGTATAGTAATTAATGAATTCCTCGTCAAGGAATACAGATATAAAAATTACATAATATAACTATTGTTAAACATTTAAGAGTGTCTTGTGAACAAAATTAAATTTGCGAATATAGTTTTGTAATAGGACAAGCTTAATAGAAAGAAAAGTAAAGAGGGAAATGACAGATGACGAATATTTGGCATGATATGAATCCGGATCGAATTAAGCCAACGGATTTTATAGCAGTAATTGAAATTTCAAAAGGTAGTAAGAAGAAATATGAGTTAGATAAGGAAACAGGATATATTATGCTGGATCGGATTTTATACACTTCAACCCATTATCCAGCTAATTATGGTTTTATTCCGAGAACTTATGGAGACGACAAGGATCCCTTAGATGTTTTGGTTTTATGTACAGAACCGTTGGAACCTTTGTCCTTGGTTCGCTGTTATCCCATAGGCGTTATTAAAATGATAGATAATGGTATGGGTGATGAAAAAATCATTGCCATTCCATTTGATGACCCCATGTATAATTTATATACAAATATTGATGAACTGCCAAAACATATTTTTGATGAAATGAGCCATTTCTTTAGTGTCTATAAAGAATTGGAGAACAAGGAAACTGCAGTGAATGAACTAGGGGGTAAGGAAGAAGCCATTAAAATAATTGAGTATTGTATTCAGAATTATGTTAAAAAATTCAAGTTAAATATTAAGTAATTGGATCTATTTTAAGATTCAGGATGGGGGCGAACTGTATAATACAGCTTGCTCCCTTTTCAATTGCTGGTAAATAGTATATAAAAATGTTACGAAAAACGACTATGAATAAACTACAGATAGATTTCAACTATAAAGCAAGTTTAGAATCTAAAAAATATAAAGAAGAGATAAGGATTACTACTTGCATTAAAATTACAAAAAAGATAAAATTATTAATTAATAAAGAATTTTTTTAGGGTAGGGGGGTAATTTAGTGGGGGATATTATTATTGAAGAAACAAATTATAAGGCCTTCGCACTGACAATGGCAAGCCTTTTTATGTTGTTGGCCTTTTTGGCTATTATGATTACCGGATTTGTTAAAGCTAAACCGTATTTTTCTGTACCTGGACTCTTGGGAACATTGGTATTTTTGATTGGCTTAGTGATCTCAATTTTTAAAGCATCTAGGATTAGAAAACTACTAACCATTACTATGGATGGGATCATTGATCATTCTAATATTCCACAAATCGGATTTATATCTTATGGAGATATTAAAGAATTTCAAATTGTAACATTTTATAATGCGACAGCCATTGCTGTGATTCCCAAAAATATGGATGATTTTTTATTCAAATTAGCAGCAGGCAAAAGAAGACAGGTAAAAAGAAATTTGAGTATGAACCTTCCACCCATTTCTATTAACATTGCTATGGCAAAAGATATGGAGCCAGAAGACATCCTCTCATTATTACAAAAAAGATTGCATGATTATAACTGTTTGTATGAACCCTGTACTAAATGCATAATGAAAAAATGATTTCTTGTTGAAAAAATATCTTGTAAATATGCAAAGCTTGTGATATCATAGTTAATTGTGATATGTTATACATTTAATTATTCCTTGCTCTTTAAGTATAGTGTTTTTCTTCGTCAACATACTATATTAAAAAAGGGCCAGAGACCAGAAGGAGGTGCAAGACAACTATGAATCAATATGAATTAGCCTTAGTTGTAAATGCAAAAATCGAGGATGAAGCTAGATTAGCTACTCTTGAAGCAGTAAAAGAGCTTATTACTAGATTTGGTGGTAATATTACCAATGTTGATGACTGGGGAAAGAAGAGATTAGCTTACGAAATTCAGAAAATGAGAGAAGGCTACTACTATTTCATCCAATTCGAGTCTGATTCTACAGCTCCAATCGAAATCGAGCAAAGAATTCGTATTATGGAAAATGTAATCAGATATTTATGCGTTAGAAAAGACGCTTAAGAGACTACCCTAAGGCGAAGAATGGGAGGTAGTAAGTATGAATAAAGTGATTTTAATAGGCCGTTTAACAAGAGATCCGGAAGTTAGATACTCACAAGGTGAGAATGCCACAGCAGTTGCACGATTTACTTTAGCAGTAGATCGTAGATTTCGTAGAGCCAATGATGGACAAGATGCAGATTTTATTGGTTGCGTTTGCTTTGGCAAGCAGGCAGAATTTGTTGAGAAATATTTTAGACAAGGCATGAAAATGGTAACTTGCGGACGAATTCAAACCGGCAGTTATGTAAATAAAGATGGTCAGAAGGTTTATACCACTGACGTAGTAGTGGAAGAAGTTGAGTTTGGTGAAAGTAAAGCCAGCAATGACGCCTTCCAATCAAATGGTGGCCAAAGGGATTTCCGTCCAGAACCTAGCTCTGCTATGGGAGACGGCTTTATGAATATTCCTGATGGCATAGACGAAGAATTGCCATTTAATTAATCAATATAGACAGGTTAACAATTAATTTTAACGGTTTTGTTAACTTAGATGATAATAGGATAAGGAGGTCATGAAATGCCAGTGAATAAGAGCGATAAAGGTGATTCTCAAAACAGGAGAAGGACCTTCACCCGTAGAAGAAGAAAAGTTTGCGTATTTTGTGCTGACAAGAACCATACTGGAATTGATTATAAAGATGTAAACAAATTAAAGAGATATGTTTCTGAAAGAGGCAAAATTCTTCCTAGAAGAATTACAGGTAACTGTGCTAAGCATCAAAGAGCTTTAACAGTAGCTGTTAAGCGTGCTAGACACATTGCTTTAATGCCTTATACAACAGACTAATTACAAAAACAAGTACGAAACCGTTATATCAGATGATATAACGGTTTTTTCATATATAACTGGTTTTTATTATAAATTATTAAAATATCTTTTATTCATATGATAAAAATGATATAATCAATACACTAGCATAAACTGGTCATATTGTGTATTTGAAAAATTGAGAGCTGTTACTTGATATAAAGGAGTCGGTAATGAGTAAAAAAGTAAGACTTAGTAGTTCATTAAGAGTATATTTATTTTGGCCGGTTATATTAACGGCTTTATTGTTATGCATGAACCTAAGTATCTATGTACTCGATAAAAAAGCAGGCTATGTAATGACTGCTTTTGTATTATTCTATTTTTTAATTGCCTCATGTGTATATTTTTTTCATAGAAATAGAATAGCGACAGAGTTGGTTCGTTATGCCATGGACTATGGTCAGGTACAAAAAAGATTATTAAAGGAACTTGCTCTTCCCTATGCCATACTGGATGTCGATGGTAGGATGCTATGGGGAAATGATGAATTTATGGATATTATTCATGAAAAAAAATCAGCAAGAAGATCCATTGCTACGATTTTTCCGGAAATTACCCAGGATATAATTCCTAAGAATGAAAAAGATGAAGTAATCTATACTTCACTAGATCAAAGAAATTATAGGGTTTTACTTCGTAGAGTAGTAGCGCCTTCCTTTGAAGATGACATTAATTGGCAATTTTATGAGGAAGGTAGTGCATGGGATGATAAGAACTCTCTGATTGCTATGTATTTATTTGATGAGACGGAAATCATGGCTCTACAAAAAGAAAACAAAGAGCAAAAGTTAATCACTGGCCTATTGTATATTGATAATTATGAAGAGGCTTTAGATAGTATTGATGAAGTAAGAAGATCTTTGCTTACGGCTTTGGTTGATCGAAAAATCAATAAGTATATGCAAGGAATTGATGCCGTAGTCAAAAAATTGGAGAAAGATAAATATATTTTCTTCTTCCAACATAAGTACTTATCTGTACTCCAAAGTAGTAAGTTTTCTATTTTGGAAGAGGTACGTAATGTAAACATTGGAAATGAAATGTCAGTTACCATTAGTATAGGCCTAGGAGTGAATGCTGATACCTATATCTCCAGTTACGAATATGCTAGAGCTGCCATTGATCTGGCTTTAGGTCGTGGCGGTGATCAGGCAGTAGTGAAGGATCGAGATAAGATTTCTTACTATGGAGGAAAAAGTATTTCAGTTGAAAAGAATACCCGAGTGAAAGCCAGGGTAAAAGCCCATGCATTCCGAGAATTTTTAGAAGCTAAGGACAAAGTAATCATTATGGGTCACAAGATAGGGGATGTGGATTCTTTTGGTGCTGCAATCGGTGTTTATCGTATTGCTAAGACTTTTAACAAAAAGACTCACATAGTCATAAATGAGGTTACAACCTCTCTAAGACCGATGATGAACCGCTTTGTAGGAAACCCGGATTACGAAGAGGATATGTTCCTGAAAAATGATCAGGCCAAAGAAATCATTGATATAAACACACTTCTAGTTATTGTGGATGTGAATCGTCCAAGCTATCTAGAATGTGCGGAACTTTTAGATTATACAAAAACGGTAGTGATTTTTGATCATCATAGACAAACCAATGAGGCCATTGACTCAGCTGTTTTATCCTACATCGAGCCCTATGCATCTTCAACAAGTGAAATGATAGCAGAGATTTTACAGTACATCGGTGGTGATCTAAAGTTAAAGTCTATAGAAGCGGATGCCTTATATGCCGGTATTATGATTGATACAAATAATTTCCTGACAAAAACAGGAGTAAGAACTTTTGAAGCAGCAGCATTTTTAAGAAGAAATGGAGCAGAAGTGACTAGAATACGTAAATGTTTCCGTAGTGAGATCTCTGAATATAAGGTAAAAGCAGAGGCCATTAACACTACTGAAATCTATTTAGATCACTTTGCCATAGCTGTTTGCGTTGGTAATGATGTGGACAGCCCAACGATTCTTGCTGCCCAGATTGCCAATGAATTATTAAATGTAATCGATATGAAAGCTACCTTTGTACTAACTGAATTTGGTGGGAAGATATATATTAGTGCTAGATCCATCGATGAAGTGAATGTACAGGTTATTATGGAAAAACTAGGTGGTGGAGGACATTTAAGTGTTGCAGGAAGTCAGCTTGAAAACTGTACCATAGAAGAAGCAATCGATAAACTTAAATCCACTCTTTCCACAATGATAGAGGAAGGCGAGTTATAGATTAAGGGGTTACTCTTATATCCCAATCGCTTGAGTCAGTTAATAAAGAGGCTTTACCTATTCAATTTTAGTAAGTGTATTTAGCTTGTAGTCAATAACAGTTAGATGGAGGTTTTAAAAATGGAAGTAATTTTAATTCAAGATGTAAAAGCACTCGGTAAAAAGGGTGATGTTGTTAAAGTAAGTGATGGATATGCTAGAAATTATATTCTTCCAAAGAAACTTGGTTTGGAAGCAACAAAGCAGAACTTAAATGAATTAAGGCTTCAAAAAGCAGCAGAAGCTAAGAAGCAACAGGAAATATTAGAAGAGGCTCAGGAACTGGCAAAAAAACTTAACGATATCACCGTTCGTGTAACAATTAAAGCTGGTGAAGGTGGAAAAACCTTTGGTTCTGTTTCTACCAAAGAAATATCCAATGCGGTAAAAGAACAATATGGATATGACTTTGATAAGAAGAAATTACAGCTATCAGAGCCAATTAAAAATGCAGGTTCCTATACCGTACCTGTTAAACTACATCCTAAAGTGACAGCTCAGATGAAAGTTAAAGTTGAAGCTGTATAATAGATCAATGTAATTTTTTTAGAAAAATTCTTAGGGGGCAAAACAGATCTGTTTCTAGTTATGGGAGATATGATAGGGAGGATATACAATGGATGAAGCTTTAATAAAAAGAGTGCTTCCACATAGCTCGGAGGCGGAGCAATCTGTTATCGGTTCTATGATTATGGATCGGGATGCAATTGTTACTGCCTCCGAACTTATTAGCGGTACGGACTTTTACAATCAGTCTTATAGTATCTTGTTTGATACTATGGTTGAATTATATAACGAAGGAAAGCCAGTAGACTTAGTTACCTTACAGAATCGCTTAAAAGAAAAAGATGTCCCAGCTCAGGTATGTAGCCTAGAATTTATCAGAGATTTAGTGGCATCCGTTCCAACATCAGCGAATGTAAGGTATTATACTCAGATTGTAAAGGATAAAGCGGTACTTCGTAGATTAATAAAAGTTGCAGAAGAAACTGCCAATGATTGCTATCTAGATAAAGATAAGCTGGATAATATATTAGAAAAAACGGAAAAGCAAGTTTTTGATATTGTTCAGAATCGTGGAACGAAAGAATTTACCGATATTAAGGATGTAGTTCTTAGAACCATTGATAGTATTGAGGCAGCCGCAAAAAATCAGGGTAGTGTGACTGGAATCGCTACCGGTTTTTATGATTTGGATTATAAAACAGCTGGTTTGCAGCCTTCTGATTTAATTCTGATAGCTGCAAGACCTTCCATGGGTAAAACAGCTTTTGTATTGAATATAGCGGAGCATGTAGCCTTAAAACTAAATGTAACAACCGCAATTTTTAGCTTGGAAATGTCCCAGGATCAATTAGTAAAAAGAATTTTAGCCATGAATTCTCGTGTAGATTCTCAAGCAATTCGTACGGGATCCCTATCAGCGGAAGATTGGACTAGTTTAATGGAGAGTGCAAGAATTATTGGGAATTCCAACCTTATTATTGATGATACTTCTGCAATCTCGGTTAGTGAAATGAGATCGAAATGTAGAAAGTTGAAGTTGGAAAAAAACCTAGGTCTTATCATTATTGACTATCTTCAGTTGATGTCCGGTAGCAAGCGTTCAGAATCTAGGCAGCAGGAGATTTCAGAAATTTCTAGATCCTTAAAGTCCTTAGCGAGAGAAATCAATGTTCCGGTGATTGCCTTATCGCAGCTAAGCCGTGCGGTAGAACAAAGACCAGACAAGCGGCCCATGCTTTCAGACCTAAGAGAATCTGGGGCAATTGAGCAGGATGCCGACGTGGTAATGTTTATTTATCGTGATGATTATTATAACCATGACACCGAGGAACCCGGTGTAGCGGAAATCATCATTGGTAAACAAAGAAATGGTCCCACAGGGACTGTAAAACTTGCCTGGTTGTCTCAATTCACTAAGTTTGCCAACCTGGAACGTTAAGGTATTAAACAACATATCCTACCATATTTAGTGGTTGCAATATAAAATATTCATATATTTTGTAGAAAAGGGGAAACTGATTTGACGTTTCCCCTTTTTCTGTCGATAAGTTATCTGGGAATATGTGGAAATTATATTGCAATTGAAGTTTGCTATGTTATAATGTAAAAAGTGGAAAATAATTACACTAAAAGGGAGGACGTAGGATGGATGAAAGATATATGATATCAGAGGCCTCAAAGCGTGTGGATGTCGAAGATCATGTTCTTCGATATTGGGAAGAAGTACTAGAGCTCCCAATAGAAAGAAATGAACTAGGTCATCGGTATTACAAGGAAACGGATATTGAAAAATTTAAGCTAACGAAAAAATTAAAAGAACAAGGATTCCAGCTAAAGGCTATTAAGTTAATATTAGCCAATTATGATAGTATGGATCTAGAAGATACATCAAACATATTAAATTTAAAAGAAGAACTAAATGAAAGGGTATTTAATATGGAGAACGAAGAGAAATTATCAGATACTATGGAAGGGACAAGCCTAATTACAGGGGAAGAAGAACATGCGATAGAAGAAGAAACCACGGATAAAATGAGTCAATTTAAGGCTCTTATGACTGATATTATATTGTCAGCCTTAAAGGAAAACAATTCTTCACTTTCTAGTGAAATTTCCACGAATGTAACGGAAGGTGTAATAAAAGAAATTAGCTATTTAGAAAGGTTACGAGAAGAAAAAGAAGAAGAACGGTTTCGAAAGTTGGATGCAACCCTTAGGGATTATCAAAAAAGTCGGATGCAGGTTGCGGCTAGCAGCAATCGTAAAAAATCGAAGTTCTTCAAAAAAAATAATAGAGTATACATATAATCCAACCCTACAAAGATTCAACCCTACAATGATACAACCCAAAATAATAAGGAGCTGTCTCTTGATTTGTAATCAGAGCAGCTCCTTGCTATGTAAGAAAACTTAAGCAGAAATAGCACCTGTAGGGCAAGTAGCCTCACATGCGCCACAATCGATACAAGTATCAGCGTCGATTTCGTAATGATTAGCACCCTCAGAAATTGAGTTTGTAGGGCAATCTTCTACACATGCGCCACAGCTGATGCATTCGTCACTAATTGTATATGCCATTTTCTATACCTCCTTTTTAACAATCGATTATATTTTAATATAGAAAAGGTAGATATGCAATAGTAACTTTTGAATTTCATGGATTCCCTTGACGTATTATATTGTTTTAGAATATAATAAGGTTACGCTAAAATTCTAATTGAATTCTTGTTTAAAGCGTGCAACTTTATTTCTTATGTTGAATAATAAGGAGGAATATATATGGCGACAATAACCAAGGACATGACAATTGCTCAAGCAATTGCAACTGATCAGAATATTATTCCAGTGTTACTTGATGTTGGTATGCATTGCCTTGGCTGCCCTTCCGCACAAGGTGAAACTTTAGAGGAAGCAGCATATGTACATGGTTTGGATCCAGAAGAACTTATGGAAAGAATACATGCCCATTTAGGTGAATAATACACTTAGGGCTGTCGAACAAGCGACAGCCCTTTTTTATGTGCGCCCAGCATGGGCGCAATCTAGTGGGTTAAAGTCCCTAGTCTGCCCTAGTAGTGGGAAAGACATAGCTGAACACCAAGGGTGTCCATCGTGAGATGGAATCTGAAGGAAGGTGAAG
>DUNZ01000212.1 GCA_012839085.1 Clostridiales bacterium | reverse complement strand
TCAATCTTGTTATTCCCACTTGGTTACCCAAATTATCAGTGGATGGGGATTATGGACCTAAGACTAGGATTGCTGTGTTAGTTTATTGGGATGCATTAGGTTGGGGGAAACATATGAATGATGATGGTAAAAAGATTGGCAAAGCTACCCTGGAAGCCTTAGCGGAAGGTAGGAAAAAATAAATGGTTTCCTATGACTCCGCTTTAGGGGAAAGTCTTTGTACAAAAAATAAGGGTAAGAACAAGGGGGAGATAGGTAAAGAAGCCAAGTCTTATTCCTTGGCTTCATGATTCGTTTCATATGCAATTAATACGATATCCTTATTGGTTTTTGAAGCTATCGTTTTTTCTAACTCAGTGATATGATTAACTTCTTCGTTAGATATATCAGCAATACAATAGTCTTTGAAATCTTTAATCTCCATGCGTTTTTCTCCTTTCCATGGTAGAAGTATTTGTAATATTTTTGAGTTTATGCAGTACTAAGATAAAAATTAATTATGAATCCAAATATAAAAAAGCGAAAGGACAATCAAGCTGGCTTGCATTGTCTTTCGCTTTTTTTCTTATAGATATTATTCTTCTTCCTCAGCATCCGCTTCTTTTACAATTTCATCAAGAACATTAATTAAGTCGTGGATTGTATATAACTCTACATCTCTTTCTAAAATTACGTTTTTTAAATCCACAGATAGAGATTCAAATTTTTCTTTGATTGCTGGAGCAACATATGACATATTTATCACCTCAACTATAGTTTGTCCGGATTAATTAAAAGAATGTATAAATGTATTTGAATTTAAAAATAATATTATTAAATTGATTGATATTGTAAGAAAATATCTATATAATAAATCTGCTGGCAATATTGGAACCCTCTTCCTACTTGCTTCGTCCAAAAGACAGTATGTAAGTTTTGTTATATAAAACTAATTTTTAAATTGATTTTATGAATGCTTTTGATATACCTTGCCTGAATGAAAGGAGATATTTATGAAACCCTTGAAACCCTATATAGTAATGGCTTATGGTTTGATTTTTCTATTTGTTTTAACGGCTTGCACCAGACAAGAACCACCCATGAACGACATCAAGGATATTACAGACGAAATTTCTGATGAAATTTTAGATGAGCTAGACAAGGATAAAGATATTAGGGATGATGATTCTGGTGTGGCTTCGGATATGGATAATATTCAAAATGTAAATATTGATATAGATCATCGAGACGATGATGATGATATTCTGGACGACGATGATGATCTTATTCCTTCCCCACGAGCTGAAGAGATCATTAAGGATCTTTCCAACCAGACCATTCAAGCTTTAAAAAACAAGGACATGGATACCCTTTCCCAGCTGGTAGACCCGAAAAAAGGTGTTCGCTTTACCCCTTACACCTTTGTATCCCTAGAAAGGGATTTGATTTTTAATCAAGAGGGTATTAAAAACTTTTTTAAAGATGACAAAGAATATATATGGGGATATTATGATGGATCTGGAGAAGAAATTAAATTAACTCCCAGCGAGTATTATGAAGAATTTGTTTATAGCAAAGACTTTGCCAATGCCGATGAAATCGGCTATAATAAGGTGCTTTCCTTTGGTAATAATTTGGAGAATCAGTTTGATGTCTATGATGACCCAATTATTGTAGAATATTATTTTCCGGGCTTTGAGGAACAGTACGAAGGCCTGGATTGGCAAAGCCTTCGTCTAGTCTTTGAAGAAGAGGATGACAAATGGTTTCTAGTGGGTATTATACACAACCGTATGACCATATAAATAGGATAAATGATAAATAAAAATTTTATTATAAAAAGGGGCTGTCGCACTATGAGGCTGCCTTTTTTACAAAAGTGATGTTTATCGCATACTAAATTTACTAAAATAGCGTGTGACTATCAATCTAACAGAGATACGTTCTCACTCGGTTGCCGCATATAGCGGTACATAAGGTTGTGACAGAGGAGGACATCTGCCACAACCTAAGTACCGATGGCGGCAAACGGTCTCTTTATGGATGAATAGTCACACGCTATACATTTACCAATCTATGTGATAAACATTCAAAATTACTGAGGCGCCGAACTACTTCATCGGCTTGGATATCAATTAAAACTTCCGTTAAATCTTGAATATATAATCTCAGAAGATGATGCGGTTCGATTACTAAGTCGGGCAAAGCTATTTCTAAAACTGGAG
>DUNZ01000211.1 GCA_012839085.1 Clostridiales bacterium | reverse complement strand
TTGAGGATAACAAAGATAAATTTGTTGAAATAACTGAGGACGGGAAAACGGATTATTCGAGATACCATCTGGCATCAGCTATGCTTTCTTATATAACTGCTCAATCAATGGGAATCTGTGATGGTCTCCATTATGTAGATGACTGCACGGATATCGAACAATGTAAAGAAGTGTTCAAGATGATTTTTGAAATACTTGAACAGGGCCAGCATTACAGAATGATGATGGGTGAATTATAGAAGAATTATCTCCTGAAAAACATAGATTTAAAAGAGGTGATGAAGGAAATTACATAGTGCGTGAATATAATTCAATAAAGCGAATTAAATATAAAATCGAATGAATACAAATAATTTTCCGGTGTTACTGATAAGAAATAGTGCGAACGTAAAGACTATTCATTGAATTTATACTCTTGTTATGATATATATATTGTTAGTAATTAGTTATTACCGCAGAAATGGGGAGGTGATTACATGGCTATTAGCTATAAAAAACTTTGGAAGCTTTTGATTGATAAGGACATGAAAAAAAAGGATCTTCAAAGGGTTGCTGGTATCAGTTCTGCATCTATAACTAAACTTGGAAAAAATGAGAATGTGAATACAGAGATACTGCTAAAAATATGTACGGCACTGAGATGTGACATTAGTGATATTATGGAGATGTCACATGAAAGAACAGAGAATTAGATACTTAAAATATAAAGGATAAAGGAAACTAAAATGCGATATCTGGGTTCTAAATTAAAAGCACTTGAATTTATCAAAGATACAGTAATTAAAACATATTTAGGTAAAGAGCTTATTATGTCCACAAAATCGGAGAGAAAACGATATGGCAAGAGAGTTCTCTCCGATGAAGAAATTGAAATCTTTAGGAAAGGACTTCTAACCAATCCTCCCGTGATACGTGTATTGACATTGCTCAATGAAAGCAGAAAAAATGGTCGGGGAGCAATGACGAAATACGACGTTGGAGCAGAGCTTGGGTTTGTAGGCGATATAGGTTTTACACATTATGATGCAGAATTTGTCGTGGCTAGTAATAAAAGTTTTAATGATATGGAAGGTGATTCAGATAAATGGGCACGGACGATTATTAGTTGGCTCAAGCAAGTTGGCTGGGTGGTTGATGGGGAAAGAATTGATTGCTGTGGAAGAAAGCTTCCATCATATACAACAAGACCGGTTGTTGATAGAGTCTTGCAATATGCAGCAAAATCCACGATTAAATACATTCCGATTGAAATGCTCTGCTCTGATCATCACCCGTTTAATCGTCTAATTCAACGTAGGCGTGCGTCTATCCTTGAAGTATTGGAGAAAGTTCCTTATATGAGCAAGTCAGAACTGGTAGCTCAGATTTCTTCAGAAGGTATCGAAATAGACGAACAACAAGTAGATTTTGATATCATAAACCTTCAGCAAGCCGGTGTCTCTATTTTTAAGGAACAATCATACTATAGGCTTGTTGATAAAATTATATTAGATAAACCAATTGAAGTTGAAGAAAATGAAGTTGAGCGCATTAATGAAATTGAAAAGCAGATAGAAGAGAAAGTGACAATGTATAACGGTTCATTACCTTCGCGTATTGTAGCGGACTTGATTCGTTACGGTTATGATGGTAGAAAATCATCAACTTTGTTTGAAATGACTGTAAATTCTATGTTTAAATTTTTAGGCTATGAATCTGAGCACCTTGGCGAGGGAAAAGGTCGAGTAGCTGATGTTATTTCAAAATATAAAAGTCATCTTTATGCTAAATCATATGGAATAATCATCGATGCAAAGGCATATGAGAAGTATAATTTTCCGGCTGGTGATTTAAGAAAGATGAAAGAGTATATTTCATTACACGGGGAACAACTTCTTGAAGAAAAAATCCCAAGACATGCTTTTGCTTTCATTAGTATGGATTTTACAAATGAAGAAACGGCTCTAGCTGAAATAGCAAGGGATACAGCCGTAAATGGTACTGCAATCACTGTTGATACATTATTAAAACTTGGAGAAATGGTAACGAAGCAAGAAGTAAATATAACAGATATTTATGATTGGTATAATACAAACAAGCGATTTGTTCTTTCAACGAGGAATTAAAGTTTTATCTATGTAGAATGCTATTGCACAAGAATTCTAAATTTTATATCAGTATTAGTTATTGGGGAGGGGATTACATTGAATGTTATAGCTTTATTGATTTACTTTATTCTCGCATACGCAACATATTACAGGTCACAAAAGTATGGAGCAAATCCGTATTTATGGATTGTTATAGGTATCGCATTACCAT
>DUNZ01000035.1 GCA_012839085.1 Clostridiales bacterium | reverse complement strand
ATTTTGCTGGTCAGGATAAAACTTTGTTAACCTATGATAACATGGAAAAAGAAGAAACCTTTATGGTCTATGAGAATGGTGGTCTTACAAAGCAAGAAGGCTATTACATATATTATGAAAAGAACGAGGAAATGCAAAATTATATGATTGATCAAAATAAGTCTCCCAGAGAGGAGGAAGCTTATGATGATCGTGTAGCAAGGGAAATTCGCACAGTGATTCAGAATAAGAAATCAAGCACCGATGAAAGTCGTGGAATCACTAGAGTTATGTACGCAGCAGGAACCTTATTGGCTGTTATCATCCTAGTTGTGGGTGCTGCAATGCTAGATAATTACGAACAAATGAAACTGATTCAAAACACCCTGGACTATCTAACGGACGGGTTGGAAGAAGTACAATCCGCTTTTAATAATCATAATCCCCCACATAAATCAGGAGAAAATCCATCCGATGATGTACAAGAGGTAAGTGGAAGTGATATCCGTGGGGAGGAGAGTGAAAACCTTGACGTTGATATTATTCCTGGTAATGTAAACCCCATTGAAAATGAAGAGGATGATAATGAAAAACCAGCATCAGATAATGAATTAGTAAATGAAGAACCTACAATAACCCCCACAAAAGCCCCAATTCAAGATTCAGCAAAGGAAGTAAAATATTATACAGTGGAAAGTGGAGATACTTTGGCTGGAATTAGCTTTAAATTATACAATTCAGGCGATTATATTTCCTTAATCAAGGAATTAAATGGCATAGAAGATGAAAACAAAATTTATGTTGGCCAAAGGCTTATCGTTCCATAATGAAGGTATCATTTCAAGCAATTTTATTCATTATTGAGAGAGACAGATTTTTCAATGCAAGAGGTCTATTAATTTATGAAAGAGACAGATCTTATCAATGCAAGAAGTCTATTAATTTATGAGAGAGAAAGGTTTTCTCAATGCAAGTAATTGATAGTTATAAATGAATGAGTCGCTCATTCAAAAATAAATGTGCTGGATATGATTTTAAAATATTAATATATTATCAATAGATAGAAGGTTTTCTTTGATTGAAATCATTGGTTTAAGTAATCGAGTATTTTTGGCTAACCAAGGACTCAATCTAAGAGAACCTTTTTTAAGAAAAACATAGTGCGATAAAGTTAAATATGAGTTATAATCAATTCAAAGTATGTTGTTATGGGAGTATGTTATGGCAAAAGAAATAGAGGGACAAACCTTAAGAGAATACGGTATTCGAAAAAAACGAATAAGACAAAGGAAGAAATTAATTCTTAGTTTGCTGTTTCTTATTGTTATATTAGCTGGTGGAATATTTATTTGGAAATTATATAACAAAAGTTACTCAAATTATGAAATTATCAATACCATGTCTAACGAAGGAATCATGGCAAAAGGCTATGTTAGGTTTGGATACTCTTTTATCAAATATACCAGAGATGGGGCGCTAGCATACGATAAGGATAAGAAACTATTGTGGAATGGTTCTTATGATATGAAAAATCCAATCGCAGATGTATGCAATTCCTATGCAGTGGTTGCTGATAAAGGGAACAAATCATTATATATATTTGACCGTAAGGGTGTTGTAAATAATATTGAAACCATCTATGATATTGTAAATGTAAAAATAGCAAATCAAGGGGTTGTTGCTGTCTTAATGGAGGCAGATAAAGATTATTATATTTACTTTTATAATAAAGAAGGAAACGAAATCATACATATGAAAAACAATGTCGGCAATGCGGGATATCCCATTGATATTGCCTTGTCCCAGGATGGCGAAAAATTGGTTGTCAGCTATATGTCGGTTACGAAGGGGAAACTAAGTAGCTCTGTTGCATTTTATAATTTTGGTGAAGTAGGTCAAAATAGTACCGACGGCTTTGTTGGAGGTTGGGATTTTGATGATATTGTAGTGCCTAAAGTAACATTCTTAAATAATGATAGGGTTTGTGTCTTTAAGGAAAATGGAATAATGTTATACGCCATGTCAGAGCTTCCTGTTGAACTCTATCAAGAGGATTTTAACCAAAAGATTAAGAGTGTATTACATAATGAAAGCTATGCCGGTGTGGTTTTGGACAAGGATGAGAATAATCCCAGAAAGTTATTACTTTATAATGATGCTGGCAAAAGGGTATTAGAATCAGATTTGGATTTTGATTATGATAAAATTTATCTGGCTGAGAACGAGATTATTATGCACGATAATTTAACATGCCAAATTATGAGGATCGACGGAAGAGTGAAATTTAAAAATGTTTTTACAAGTAATATTGATGTGTTTTATCCTGCTAACAATTTAAACAAATATTATTTGGTTAATGATAGTGAAGTTTCAGAAGTATTGTTATTGGAATAATGGATGAAAACGCTCTACTTGCTCTTTACACTAGTAGTCTTAGGTAAGCAGGTTCGCTATATATTGGTTTTACCTTGGTTCCCAAGAAGGATCAAAAAATATGTATATATAAAAAGGTATAAATTGTATTTGTTTTAAGGAGGATGTATATGAACTGGGTTTTAATAGGGGTATTGGCTGTTCTGCTAGTTAACACATTAATTGGCTATAAAGCTGGATTTATAAAGACGGTATTCTCTTTATTTTCTATGATTGTTGCCTTATTACTAACCATATGGATTAATCCAACAGTAAACAATTTGATGAGGCAGAATGAAAAATTATATGGAACGGTATATGATAAAGTAGATGGAGTTCTTCCCAAAGCTTCGGAAGATATAGAAGATAGCTCCAGTAAGCAAATATCTTATATTGAAGAACTACCAATTCCACAGACAATCAAGGATTCATTAATTGAAAATAATAATAATGAGGAAGTTCAAAAAGTACTGGGCTTTGATAATTATGTGGATAAATTCAGAGAATATGTAGCAAACTATATTACTGGTATTATATTAAATGCTTTATCTTTTGTTGTAACATTTGTTGTTATTTTGATTCTTCTATGGGTGGTTAGCATTATACTAAATATTATTAGTAAACTTCCCGTATTAAATCAAATCAATAAAGTAGCTGGACTTCTGGCTGGATTAATCCATGGCCTAGTGATTGTATGGGTGTTGTTTTTATTACTTACGGTATTTGGAGGTACTGAGATAGGAAAAGAGGCTATGCTTATGATTAGTGAGAGCCAGATATTGAGCTTCTTATATAATAACAACTTATTAATTGGTTTTATAACCAATGGAACCAAGATGTTGTTCTGAAGAGCAATCTTACAGTTGGGAGAGGTAGAAATTGGATGAAAAAAAGATTTAAAAAGTTGTTGACATAAGACTTTTACAATGATATAATATTTTTTGCTGACGCGTTAAAAACTTAATTAAATTAAGTCGGCGACGAGTCTAGCAAACCCTAGAAAATAAAGGGTTTTGACGAAACGAACCTTGATAATTGAACAGTGAAACAACCCTGAAAATTCTAAAAAACTTAAGAGTTACACATGGTTCTTAAAGTAAGCATCCCAAAGATGCTTTGAGAAATTTTCATTCAATATAGGAACCAAATCATTGGGGGGTAACCCCTGGGATTGGAACTATATTACGAACCGTATCGGTATGATAAATCACTGGTTGGTTTATTGTATGGATACACCACAAAAACAGTAAAGAGAAACAGGATAGCTTTTTATAAGCCAATGTTTATCTAAACT
>DUNZ01000210.1 GCA_012839085.1 Clostridiales bacterium | reverse complement strand
ACTTGATAGGGCATCAAGGAATCACTTCAGAGCACATACTGACGTATCTCAATATCTTATACGATATTGGCAACTTTGTTCTGGTAAGTTTCATCCAAGACGTACTCACGGTAAGCCATATGAGGTTGATTTAGAGAATTATAAAGAAATTGCATATATTATTAGAGGACAAAAGCAACAAATGGTTAGTATAAATGAAAATTGTAGTGCTAAAGATTTTGCCCTTATTAAAGGTGAGATTAATAAGGCACTTGATGTAATATTGCCAGATAAATCAGAGTTTGAGTATTGAGATTTTTGTCTTATTTAGTGTAAATTAGAGGAGGAACATATACTTGACAGAAAAGATGGTAAGCATTATTATACCTGCTTATAATGTTGGTAAATATCTTGATGAATGTTTGGAGTCAGTTGTGAATCAAACATATAAGAATATTGAAATTATTTTGATTAATGATGGTTCTACAGATAATACAGATATATTATGTCTAGAATGGGTAAAAAAAGATTCTAGAATTACTTATTTTTCGAAACAAAATGAGGGTTTAGGTGCTACACGAAATAAGGGACTTGACCATGCAAAGGGAAAGTATGTATTTTTCTTGGATTCTGATGATTGGCTCGCTTTAGATGCTATTGAAAAGTTGGTTAAAATAGCAAAAAAAACAGACGCAGATGTAGTGGCAGCAAACTATTTTGAAGTGGATGATAAGACAAGGCTATCAGAGGAGATTAGTCGTAGTAAATTAATAAAAGAGCTTATAGAGACTGACTTGGACAGAAGTATATATTTACAATACGGGGCTGTAATGGTATGGACTAAATTGTATAGTATAGATTTCCTGATTGGTAATAGTTTATATATGCCAAACATATTTCACGAGGATAATGCGATTTTTCCCATGGTGGTTTTTCTTGCGAATAAGATAGCATATTGTGATAAAGCAATTTACTACTATAGAATAAATCGTATAGGAAGCATAGTAAGCAATTACAAATCAAGGATATTTTTGATTGATGCATGTGAATATTTTATGGACTACTTTATAAAGCACAATTTAGTTGAAAAATATTATGCATCATTAAAGCGTTATTCCGAAACAAGAATATATTTCGCTTATAACTTATGTAGTGAGAAAATTGGTGTTGGTTATGTTGAAAGAAATTTTGGACCAAGAGCAGAAAAGTTTTACAATAAGTATTTTACTGATACAAAGAGATTATGGGAATATAGATTTGGATTATTGGGTAGCTTTAGTAGTCGGTGGATTATCCACCAGATTGGTATGAAAGAAACCCAACTAATTTATCATACCCCATTTTCAAGCATTATAGCACAGATGTCCAATTATGTAGAAGGATATATTTCAATAGAAACGGATAATCCGTTCCGAAAGGATGTTGTATGGAAAGACTACAGAGGAGATTTGTTATATTTACTAAAAGAACGTAACAGTAAATTGGATTTTTTTGTTATAGATTTTCTTGAAGAACGATATGATATTGGAAAATTAGAAGATGGCAACTATATTACACTTAGTGAGGCGTATTATGATACAGGTATAAATGGTATAAAAGTGATTGAAACTATAAAAGCTGGTTCATATGATCATATGGTTTTATGGATGCAAAAGTGTAATGAATTAATTTCTGGTCTAAAAAAGAATATAGCTAATAAAAACATTATTCTCATAAAAGGTAGATTATCTCTTAAGTATGATAATGGGCAAGAATATATATATTACGAAAACCACAAGGAACTAGAAGATTTAAACATTATGATTGAGAAAATGGAAAATTATTTTATTAATAAAATTGGAGTGGATATTCAAATTTATGATATGCCTAAACAGGATGTATATACCCCAAATGACTTCAAATATGGTGTTCGACCCGAATATTGGAATTATGAAACATATAAGAAAATGATAGCTAAATTACGTGTTAGTTTTGATAAATATTAATAGATTGTGAGGCGATATGGTATGATAAAAGTTTCAGTTGTTATGCCAGTGTTTAATGCTGAAAGATATTTACAAATAGCCCTTGATAGTTTACTAAGACAGACATTAAATGATATAGAAATTATATGTGTCAACGATGGTTCAACAGACAGAACGAAAGAAATTTTAGAAGAATATGCAAGAAGGGATGTTAGAATTAGGATAATAAATCAAAAAAATAGTTATGCAGGTGTAGCTAGAAATAAGGGTATGCTAATTGCGAGTGGGAAATATCTATCATTCTTAGATGCAGATGATTACTTTAAATCTGATATGCTAATGGAAGCATACTCATGTGCTGAAAAGACTCAAGCGGAAATTGTCGTATTTGGCGGAGAATACTTTAATAAAGATTTAGATAGTGCTTTTCATAATTCTGGTTTGCTTAAGGAAGAATTATTACCTTATAGAGCAGATTTTATAGAAACAGAAAATTTTGAAAGCTTATTTCATTTTACCACACCATCTCCTTGGAATAAATTGTATAGAAGACGTTTTGTAGAAAAACACAAACTAAGGTTTCAGCCGAGTAAAAGGGTAAATGACGCATATTTTGTTTTAGTTGCTTTTGCATTAGCCAAAAGAATTGGGCTAGTTAGAAAAGACTTAATTTCTTATCGTACTGGAAACAGTAATAGTCTTCAAGGAACAAACGCAGAAAGCCCTCTTCTTTTTATAGAAGTGTTTAGAAGTATTAAAAAAACATTAATAGAAAAAAATCTATACAATCAAAACAAGCAAAGTTTTCGCAACCTATGCCTATCAAGCTGTATATATAATTTAGAATCATTAACGAATGGATTGGCTTTTGAAGAGTTATATAATGCTCTAAAGAGTTATGTTTTTAAAGAATTTGACCTAGTAGATTCAAAAAGGGATGATTATTACAATAAGTATGCGTTTAGTCAGTATGAATATATAATGACACACACAGCAACCGAATATTGGCAGGAGAAGTACTTTAGAAAAATACGATTAGGTAATAAAAAGGAATACTTATTCCCGTTTAAAAAAATCAAAAAAGATTCAAAAATTATCTTATATGGTGCAGGAAATGTAGGTAGGAAATTTAATCTCCAAATTAAAAAGTCAAACTATTGTACTGTTAATGAATGGGTAGATAAGAATGTTGAAAGAGTTAATGAAGTACTAATTAACACTCCGGAGAATGTGGATTTTAATAATTGTGATTATATTGTAATAGCAATAGAAAGTTTAGAGATAGCAAATAAAATAAAAAAATGGTTACTCGAAGATCAAATGGTAGATCCTAATAAAATTATTTGGGAAAATCCCATCATAAACTAAAGTTTATATCATAACAAAATATCGATATTATATATAGTAAAAGACAATTATGGTTACTTTTTGCAGAGTTTTCTTTAGTATTAAAAGTATAAATATTTAAATTGAAAGTAGGAATCCTAAATGGCAATATCTATATCTGTAATTATTCCGATTTATAATACAGAAAAATATTTAGATGAATGTATACAAAGTGTTCTTAATCAAAGTAAAAGTTTTGATAGAATAATACTTATAAATGATGGTTCAACGGATAATAGTTTAAATATTTGTGAAGTATATGCCAAAAGGCATACGAATATTATTATTGTTTCTCAGACAAATAAGGGACAATCTATAGCCAGAAACAGGGGTTTAGAATATGTAAAAAGTGAATATGTAATGTTTTTGGATTCTGATGACTATTTGCATACAGATACCGTAAAGAAGGTGTTATTTCATTTACAAAAAGATAATTTGGATATTCTATATTTTGATTCAAAAATTATTAATGAATTAAATAAAGATAAAATAACAAACTTTTATGATAGAGTTGGAAGAGTAAATGAAGATGTTGTTTCAGGCGTAGAGTATTTTGTGAATTGTTATCCAAATGCATATGTAGTACAACCATGTATGGCAGTTTTTAGGACCTCTTTTTTATTTACTAATAATCTTTTATTTCCTGAATATGCAATCTTTGAGGATACCGTTTTTTCTTTTAAAGCTATGCTATGTGGTAAGAGAGTAAAATATGTACCAGAAAAACTATATGTAAGAAGATATAGACCAGAGTCAACTATGACAAAAAGGATGAATTACAAAGATTGTATGCAACTATTAATTTCACATAGAGAATGTTGGAACCATATGATTGAGATACAACAAAATATTGATCCTAATATAATAGATAATTTTAGAATTTACCTTATTCGTTCCTATTGGGAAATTAAAAGATACTTTACAGAGGCATTAGGTACGGATAGTAGTAAATTTGTATACGAAATAAATAAATTAGCAATTAGTTTTATAGAGATATGGAGTAAACTTAATAGACAGGATGATAAGTATATGCCATTAAGTTTATTAAGTAGCATTTGTAGATTAATACAGAATATTGATATAAAGATAGATAATTGTTTATATATATATTTTTGTGATGGGAGTAGAAATTGGAGAGAATACTATTTGGAGTTATATAAAGATAGGATAAAAAAAGTTCTTATTAAGCTTCCTCTTAATATAAGTGGAAAGCGTGTGGGTATATATGGGACGGGAAATCATACATGTAAATTGATTAAATGGTATCTTCGCTTAATTGGAGAAATTAAATGTGACTTATATTATATAGATACATACAAGGAATCATTTTCAACTATATATAATGAAAGGCCTTTAATTAACATACTAGATGCTGACATGTATGTGGATGTGATAATTCTATCTAGTATAGCATATGAGCATAAAATGTATATGACTGTACGTGAGTTGTTTTATGATAAAATAAATATTATTAGATTTTATGATATTGAAAAAGACGATATTTTTATTGAGCATAAAAATGTTTAAGGAGATAGTGAAATGTTAGAACGCATATATAGAAAGATAAAAAAATTTGATAATATATACATTTTTGGTGCTGGAAAAGTTGGGAAAGCTATTTTAGAACAGTTTATGATAATATATCCTGACATAAAGATTAAAGCTATTATTGTTTCCGATTTAAAGAATAATCCGTTATACATATATGGAATCCCCGTATTCGAAATAAATTCTATAAACTTTTGTAAAGATACTGTTGTAGTATTAGCAGTATATGAAAAACATATAAAAGAAATAATAGAAAAGCTAACTAAAGCAGAGTGTGATAATATTGTAAAAGTCAATAGTATAGACTTAGATGATTGGGAGACAGCTAAGGAGGAGTATGAGTGTTTACCGGAAAAATTTCTTTGTTCTCAAAGATATGTACAACCATATATTAATACTTTAATTGATTTAGAAAGAATAAAAGGTAGTGATAATGATAAAATACAAGAAAGTATAGAGAATAAAATCAATGATTTATACAATAAGAAAAAGCTTGACATTGCGAGATTAGTTATTACATTAGGAAGTAAATGTTCTTTGAGATGTAAAGAGTGTAATAATTTAATACCAAATTTTGTACCACAAAGAGATTATGATTATGAGAAAATATTAAGTTCAATTGAAAGATTAGTTAGTTTAGCTAGCTCTGTCTTAAAGTGTGAGTTAATTGGTGGAGAACCATTTCTAACCGATAATCTTTACAAAATATTACCTTATCTCATTAATCAGAGTAAAATCCATAGTATTGAAATTACTACAAATGGAACTATAATTCCCAGAAGAAGTTATATATCTTTATTACAAAATCCTAAGGTTAGGATTAGGATTAGTGATTATGGAACAATTGTTAATCAAGTAGAGTTTATATCTTTTTGTAAAAAAAATCATATGAATTATACTGTATTAGAATTAGGTAAATGGATATCACCGGGAGGAGTTAATAAAAGAAATAAAAACATTAAGGATTTAAAAAGAGAATATGGAAAATGTTCATCAGGTTATTTGTGTAAAACATTACATGAAAATAAGCTTTTTTCCTGTTCACGTAGTGCCAGCTTATATGAATTGGGTTATATGATAGAAAAAGAGTATGTTAGTATTGATGAAGATACTACAATAGATATGTTAAAATCATTTTTTACACAAGGTTACTCATTTGCCTGTGATTATTGTGATTTGCAAGTTAAAAACAGGAAGTATGTTGATCCTGCGATTCAAATCAGTAAAATTAATACTTGAAATATAACCATATATAGATCTAACAAGGAGAAATCATGAAAAAAATAGTACTTTATGGAGTTGGAAGTTACTTAAAAAGCTATTTAGCAGATTTTGAAAATGTTTTGGATAATGTCCTGATGATTGTAGATGGATCCAATGAAAAAGTAGGAAAAAAATTTCATGGATTTGAGATTAAGTCTAAAGAGGAACTGAGAGATATATCTGATGAAGTAATAATTGCTATTGCAAGCGAAACTTATTATGAATGTATAAAGGGTGATATTAAGGAAATTAATTCAAAACTAAAGTGTTTAACCTTAACAGATGCATTACTAAAAATATATACGCCTATAGGCTACTGTAATCTATGCAAAACTTCAGTTGGTTTTTGGAGGAGGATAGGGGAAAAAAACAAAACTGTATATACTATCATTGGAAATGGTCAAAGAAGAGGAGGGTGTCCTGTTTGTGGAAGCTATGATAGAAATAGGTGGCAATATTATGTCATAAAGAATTATACAGAATTACTTAATCAGAAATCTGTGGTGTTACATTTCGCCCCAGAATACCCATTGTTATCAAAAATCAAAGAAAATATTGGCACAAAATATTATACAGCAGATATTCAAGAGGGACGAGCAGACTATGTTGTTGACATTACTAATATAAAGTTTGAAGAAAAGAAATTCGACTATATAATAGCAAACCATGTATTAGAGCATATTACAAATGAAAGAAAAGCAATATCTGAATTAATAAGATGTTTAAAAGATAATGGAATCATTATACTGTCCTTCCCAGTAACAATGGAGACTAAGACCTTAGAGAATTGCAACCATATTTCAGAAGAAGATAGAATAAAATACTATGGACAAAAGGACCATGTGAGATTATATGGCAATGATTATATTGATAGGTTAGAAAGATATGGATTAAACGTAGAAGCTTTAATACCAAATGAATTATTAGACAAGCAAACAATTATTATGAATGGATTTATTGAAAATGATATTATGCTTTTATGTACAAAAAGGCAGACAATTTAATTTGTTATTGATATGAGGTGGGAAATGAAAGAGGTAACTATAATAATTCCTGTTTATAATACTGAAAAATACTTAAGTAAAGCAATAGATAGCTGTATAAACCAAACATTTAAGGATATTGAGATTATCATTGTCAATGATGGCTCGACAGACAATTCTTTACCTATTGCTCATAAATACGAAGAAGAATATGATGGTATACATGTAATATCGACAGAAAACAAGGGATTAAGTGAAGCAAGAAATACAGGATTAAAAGCAGCTAGGGGCAAGTTTGTTTATTTTCTGGATTCAGATGATTGGATTAATCCAGAAACCATTGAGATGTGTTATAAATTGGCTACTGAGAATAATCTAGATATGGTTCTTTTTGACTCTAAGGTAGAAGTAGATGTTTCTCTTGATTCGACATTTATTAATGATAATTATTATAGAAGAGATAAAGTTGTTAACCCTAATAAGATTTATGACGGAAGGACTTTTATCGAATTATACGCTAATAAAAAAGGTGTATTTGTACAAGCTTGGTTGATATTTACTAGACGGGAGTTTCTAATCAAAAATAGTTTACGATTTCTTCCAAATGCATATTATGAGGATGTTGCTTTTCATTTTGCCTGTATGATCATGATTGAGCGTATTATGTATATCCCACAAGCATATCATTACAGATTATACAGAAGTAATTCAATAATGACAACATCATTAAATATTAGAAAAATTTGCAGTGTATACGAAGTTATTAATGAAATGCTTTCCTCAATGATAAGAGTTGAAAAGTTTGATGATGATATTTGGCTACAGTATTTTATCCAAAGAGTAAAAGTCTTATTTAGAACAGTGTTAAGTAATATATCTAGAAAAGAATTATCTATGGCTGAGACCTATTATTATGAAATAATTAGTATACAAAAGGATTGTATTATTTCTTATTATAAATTTATAAGCTTGTCAGAAAAAAAGACAAGTAGTATAAGAAAAGCACTTGAATTTGCAGAAGAGGTTATTATTCCATTTGGCTGGATTTCGAATGAAATTCAGGATATATTTAACAATATTGTAGCAGAACGAGAACGTATTGTTTTTGAAATTCTAAGTAAACTTCCTCTAGACAAAAAGAATAGTAAAGTGGGTGTTTACGGTAGTGGTAAACATGCAGAATATCTTTTGAATAAATATAAAGAATTGATAGGTGATATTAAGGCAAATCTTATATTTATTGATACTTATAAAGAAAGTTTTAGTGATAAATTTTATGATTTTGATATTGTTAATGTGAATGACATACACAAAGTAAACATTTCTGAAATTGTTATTTTATCATACTTTTATGAGGAGGAAATGTATAAAAAGATCATATCAAGATATGGTGATCAATATAAAACACATAGAATTTATAATGGCGATACAGAACCAATAGATTCTACAACATATCTAGATGTGTACAATAGGTTAATTAAGCTTAATTCCATTGGAAGAAAAAGAATAATATTAATAAACACGCCTGAGCACACTAATGTTGGTGACCATATAATTACATATGCGGTATTAGAATTTTTTAAAGAATACCTACCAGATTATGATATTATAGAAGTATCAAATAAAATGTATAGAGAAAGAAGCAAAGAAGTAATATATCGTACAAACGTAGATGACATTATCGTTATTACTGGCGGAGGTTTCCTTGGTTCGTTATGGCCATATAGTGGATTAAACGTCTATGAAATTGTAAAGAATTTTCCTGATAACAAGATAGTTATATTACCACAATCCATGTATTTTGAGAATAATGAAGAAGGTGAAAGACAGAGAAAATTAGCATACGAATTGTTTGTTGGACATGCTAATTTATCTGTATGCTATCGTGAGTCATTTTCATATCAAAAATCAAAAATAATATTTGAAGGAAAGGTAAAGAGTTATTTAATGCCTGATATGGCATTAATGTTAAATTTTTCAAAGGATCAAGGTTCAAGAGAAGGAGTACTTATATGTCTAAGGCATGACATAGAGGGTATACTGACTGATGACGAGAAATTCTTTATAAAAGATTATTTTATTAACTGCGGTGAGTTGGTTCATGAAACGAGTATGCATTGGCATTCGAGCATAAAACCATATCAGCGTGAAGAAGTAATTACAGAGAAGATTAATGAGTTTAAAAGATACAAACTAGTTGTTACAGATACTCTTCACTGTATGATTTCTTGTGCTATAAGTGGCACCCCATGTATTGCGTTGAATAATATTAATCGTAAATTAGAGGGTATATATAAATTATGGCTTGATGATGTGGATTACATTCGATATGTCAGTTCATATGAAGATATATTGTGTATGGATATGAATAGTTGGGAAGAGTTAAATAATGAAAATCATTATAACAAATCCTTTGAAGAGTTTATGAAGGATATAGCTAAAGTAATTTATAGCTAAACCAACTAATGTTTGGGGCAAGGAAGGGTAGGAATATCATATGAGATCAATGGAAAATGTACAGTCGCTATATATGAACTCAGCGTGCATAATAGAAGAGTGGATATATTTCACGTCATGCAATAGTAATTGGATTTTTAGATTATGCATTGAAACTGGTAAAATAGAAGCCGTTCATCCATTGTTAGGAACGAGTAATGGAATGAAATTTTCTGGATTGTACAACTATAATAATAGGATATGGATGATTCCCTGGAATGCAGATTATATATATATTTTTGATATTATTAATTTTGGTGTCGAAAAGTTGGAATTACCAGAGGAGTTGCCTAAATATAAAGATGGAGAGATATTCCGTAAATCAATTATACAGGATAAGTACTTGTGGCTACTTCCGTGCAGATATATGGGCGTTATTAGGATTGATATGGAAGAAAAGATTTATAAAATTTATAATGAGTGGCCATCAAATGTAATTATTGATAAATCGAAAAAAATGAATTTTAAAATGATGTTATTATATAGAAATGATTTGTATTTATTTAATGATGCCTGCAATATGAGTATCATACTATCGACACAGACTGGTAAGATGACAGAATGGAAAGAAGGATATGGTCATTCATTTGGTGTTATAGATAAGAATAAACTATATACATGTCCTACTAAAGAGTATGAGCCAATAAAGATTATAACATTGGGTGAAATTCAGAAAACAGAAACGATATCTCTTCCTAATAAACTTT
>DUNZ01000209.1 GCA_012839085.1 Clostridiales bacterium | reverse complement strand
CAGTTGCTCAATATCTTGATTCCGTTGCTAAGGAAGTTGGCGCACCAATCTCTATCAAACGTTTTGTTCGTTTTGAGACAGGGGAAGGTCTAGAGAAAAAATCAGAAGATTTTGCAGCAGAAGTTGCTAAGCAAATGGGACAGTAATTCGTTAATTGACATGAATATTAAATACCTAAAATATGATATACAATGTTTGTAGTAATACAGGCTATTTTCATAAGAAAACTGGGTATCGTAAAATACCGTAAAATATTAGAAGATATCATTTAAGTTGGGTAATAGTTGAATTTTAAAGATTGGCTCTATGTCAAGTCTTGGGGTATGATTGCTTGCAATATGCTCCAAGTCTAGGCTTAGAGCTATTTTTATGGCTCTTTGTCAATAGTTGGGGTATGATTGCTTGCAATCATGCACAACACTTGATTTAGAGCTATTTTTATGTTTGATTTTAAAGTTATTTTTTGGAATGGAAATACAAAGATTATGATTTATATAAAATCTGCTCTGTCTATAATTATGACAGGTACCTATCTGTCTGTAATTATGACAAGTACATACATTCAAATATGTATTGATTTATTGGGAAATATTACATACAATAGTATCAAATAATATTCAATATTATACAAAAGAGAAAGGATCAATCAGAAGTTATGTATTGTATAAAATGTGGAAATGAACTAGCAAACGACACTGTATTTTGCCCTAAATGCGGAACTAAGGTAGGCTCTAATTTGGCCACAAGCCATGAGAATGCACCGATATCCAAAAATTTTGAAAATATTGATGTTCAAAACGTGTTTACAAAACGAGTAAACTCTGAGCTTTTTGATGATCGACGTAGCCAGAATATGCTTTTCTCACTGTATGCAAGGCTCATTAATCCTGTAAAAGAGATAGAAGGAATAACAAGAGAAAATAGAGGATCTGCAGCAGGGAATTAGAGATCTGAGAGATATCAATTCAATTATTGATAAATACTCCAAGAGGATCATATGTTTAGCTTTCATTGCTGTATTAATAATTCAGTTTCTTCCTGGTACACTAGCGGAATCATTCTATGATAGCATAGTTGGCTCTTACATATTTGCTCCGGTATCCAACTTTTTTCAGGCACACCTTTGGCAACTTATTGCAGGTCTACTCATCCTTGTATACTGGCTGATAACCCTACTAGTTACTCCTATCGTGTTTACTATTCCTGTTATAATCATTGTAAAGATTCTTTCATCCTTTTTCATAAATATTAAGTATAAATCGAATCTTAAAAAGGCAGATGAACTTGAAATTCCACTGAATCAGTTATTGTCAGAAAGAAATAGTATGTGTCATGCTATCAAGAATGAGATAGCATACGTTCCTAAGACCTACAGATACTCCCAAGCTCTTACGTATTTTGTTGAGATGTATGAGCAGCAGAGGGTGGATACGTTGAAGGAAGCTATAAATTGTTATGTGAATGACAAACATCAGGCGGAACTGCTCTATACAATTGAAGAAAATGTGAATCATGTATTGGAGTATCTTAGCGGCATTTCCGAAATGACGGTATCAGTGAATTCCAATTTGGAATCTCTGAATAAGAAAATTTGGTAGTGTAATAAAGTTTATAATGTCTATAAAAATGACTCTTTCTAGTCAAGAATTAGATACATAATTCAAGATTAGAAGGAGTTTTTTTATTCAAGGTGTTTACTTTTTTGAAAAAACGTATATAATATAAACAGAGGGAGGTGAAGCAGTATGTTTAGTAAGAATTTAAAATACTACCGTTTAAGGAATTCGATGACCAAGCGAGAATTAGCTATACGACTTAATATTACTCCTATGGCAATCTCTAATTATGAAAACGGTAAACGGAAACCGGATATGGAACTACTTAAGAAAATGGCAAATGTACTCGGAGTCCGAGTTTCAGATTTTTTGGCAGTCCGTAATGAAAATTTACAATTTGTCCATGGAGAATTCAGGAAAAACTCTACGCTTTCTATTGCTCAACAGGAATATGTTCGAGAGTCCGTGGAAGAGTATTTTAACCGATTTATGACCATAGTTGAAATATTGGGTGGAGATGTTTTGCCAGATGCTCCAGCTACTAACATACTTAAGCTTTCTTGGGATAGCGAAGATGATGCTCAATTATTGAGGAGCCATTTAAATTTAGCTATTGATGGTCCTATATATAATTTAACTGAAATTTTAGAAAACAAAGGTATTTTGATTTATACTTGCCAAATCGACAATGACAAATTTTCCGGCATGAGTGGATTTGTCAATGAACGACCATATATTGTATTTAATAAGAATATGACTCCGGAAAGAAAAAGGTCAACCATTGTACATGAACTTTCTCATTTGATGTTCAAATGGACAAAGGATATGGAGTACAGAAAAATTGAGGAACACGCTAATGCAATTAGTGGTGCATTCCTTTTTCCAAAGACAGATGCTTTAAGAGAGCTTGGGATTCATAGGACTAATATTTCTAAAGATATGCAATTAGTTGCAAAAGAATATGGAATTTCTATGTATTTACTCATTAAGCGTGCACAGCTATTGAATATTATTTCTGAGAATTTAGCAAAAAAGTTTTATATTTATGCTTCTTCCATCGGTTGGAGAAAGAATGAACCTACCCGTATCAATGATGAAAGGCCTACTTTGTTTGAACAATTAGTATATCGTGCTGTAAATGAAAAGGAAATCAGCATGCAAAGAGGAGCTGAACTACTCAAAGTTCCATATGATGAAATAGTTTCTCGCTGCTGTTTCATGGAGGAAGAATAATGGAGTTTATAAGCAGCGATACAAATGTATGGATAGATTTTTCAGTTATTAGACGTATAGAATTACCATTTCGTCTACCATATACTTATATAATGAACACAGATGCAATTAATGATGAATTGTTGTCGCCGGTCGGACTACGTGACGAATTATTACGGTGTGGTCTTGTAGGCGTAGATCTCACTATTGAAGAGTTTGAGCTTGCAGAAAAGTTTGGTTCATGCTATCCCCGACTATCCATTTATGACCGTATAGCCTTGGCAATTGCAAAGACAAGGAAAATCGTTTTGTTGACTGGGGATAGCGCTTTACGTGAAGTATCCAGGTGTGAAAATGTTAACGTGATTGGTACTATTGGTATTCTTGATCAATTGTTTGATGGTGATTACATAAATGAAGATGATTATAGATTTTGTCTTCTTGAACTTCAAAAACATAATGGTAGGGAGGTTAGACTACCAAAGAGTGAGATTACTTTAAGGCTTCAACGCCTAAGTAAATAGAGAAGGATAAAAGTTAAAAAGCCTGTAAATCCTGCTTATCTAGGATTTACAGGCTTTATATGTATCAATTGCTATTATAAATCTTATTGGCTAACTTTTATAATCTTGTAACCACTATATACATTTTTACCGTTTACAGTTTTATAAGTGCGAATTGCATATTCACGATTTTTGAAATTGCTTTTTAATTTATGGGTATAGCTTAAGGTTTTATTGGTGGAAGTACCTTTTATTTTTGTCCATTTGTCAGTGGATTTGTCTCTGTAATAAACTACATAACCGGTTGCATCGGAAGATTTATCCCAAGTTAATTTGACTTTTTTGGATTTGGTTTGATAATCCGCATTAGATCCAGTTACATTCTTTGGAGCTAATTTTATGCTAGCAATATTACTCTTAAGATCATGGATTAGAACCCCATCTTCATCTTCGTATTTTATGGATACATAGTAATAATATGTTTTTCCTGGTTTAATAGAATCGTCTTTATAGCTTGTTGTAGTTACGGTATCTAGTTTTTGATATGCTCCATTTTTCGAAGTGCTTCGATAAATATTATATTTATTCTTGCCTTCGGCCTTCCAGGTAAGGGTCACATGCTTATAATTACTGTTAGTGGCTTTTAATCCTTCAGGTATTACGATAGCCACAAATCTCATTCCATTATTTTTTGCATAATCATGTACCGTGCTATTTTTAAAACCATATAAGGTGGTTTTTGAACCAGAATCAAATCCGTCCATTTTTGGAGTTCCTAGGAAAAATGCATGTTTCAAATTAGAACAATCACTAAAAGCCTGAGACCTTAATCTTTCTACCGTTGATGGTATTACAATAGTAGTTAATCCTGCCTGATCAAATGCATACTTTTCAATTTCGATAAGTCCCTCATTTAATTTGATTTCTTTTAAGTTAATACAATTACTGAAGGTATTTTCTTTAATATATTCTAAATTAGAGCCACTACTGGAAAAACTTCTTAAATTTTCACAGTTTTCAAATGCAGCAAGTCCTAATCTAGTAACGGTTGATGGAAGAACTATCTTTTTGATGGAAGTATTTCTAAATGCACTATTATCTATAATTTCAAGCCCTTCATGTAGTTTGACTTCTGATAAATTGGCGCAATAGTCAAATGCTTGGTTTCCAATTTCGATTACACTTGATGGTATATCAATAGAAGTCAAAGATGAACAGTTTATAAAAGCAAGGGATGCAATATTTGTTACCTTATTGGGTATGGTTATTTTTTCAAGGGAAGTACAATCCCCAAATGCATATCTTGAAATTTTTGTAACCTTTGATTTGGCAGACCATGTTACTGTTTTTAAGCTTGAGCATTCATAAAAGCCATTTCACCTAACTCCTCGAGGGAGGCAGGAAGCTCAATTTTTTCTAAAGCATAGCATCTACGAAATGCCTCATGGTCAATTTTTTTCATATTTTTTGACATTTTAACAGTTTTTAAATTTTTACATTGAAAAAAGCTTTCTCTTCCGATCTCTTCAACTGTATCGGGGATTACTATGGCTGTAATGGTTTCGTAATCTTTAAATATACGACCATAACGGCCAAATCCATAATCTGGAGCTGCAATTCTGGTTACCTTACATCCATCAATTTCAGACGGAAATACAACGGTACTATCATTACCTGTATACCCATAAATGGTTGCCGTATTATGATAGTAGTCGCATTCATACTCGAAGCCATCACTGGTTGTGGCTGCTTTGACCTCATTGGATTCTATGACAAACCCAAGTAGGAGAGTCAATACAATAAAAGTTGATAGTTTCATTAGTATTTTCTTCATTTGTTTACCTCCTAGTAGTGTATGTATTCACCATAATTGTACATGGTTTTACCAGTTATTACAATGAAACTAAGGAAAATCTAATGTGAATATAATAAAGCTTAATTTAATAAATAAGGTTTTTATTTATGTTTAAGTTGGTGCTTAATATTCATATATTACCAGAGGAAGTGGATCCTACATGATATAAGAATGGTATCAATTTAGATATAAAGATGATATTGAGTTAGACATATAGATGATATTGATTAAAAAACTGGAGATATGGTAATATATGGAGAATTATATAAATGTTCATTTACGATTGATAGAAAAAAACTCCTTCTAATCTTTGAATTATATATCTAATTCCTGACTAGAAAGAGTCATTTTTTATTTTGGACACAAACTTTATTACACTAGCTTAGAAGCAGTCATTTATTTACTATATAAATATTCTAGTTCTTGATGTTATTATTGGTGCTTCAGCTATTTGTATTCTTAGTTTAAAAATGTATTTTTCTGTTGATTAGATATCTTGTACTAGAGTCCCCTATTGACCATAGATTATTGCATTACTTACTCGATTCAAATGAGTTTAGTATATATAAGTATATTTATAGGAATGTTTTGAAAAGTAATTTCATGAAATTATGCAGATATGTTCTATATAATACAGACTTGTACATAGAATATTTCCGAAGATTATATATTCCAAAGGAGGAAAGATAATACGAAATCCTTATATGTTTTCGTGTCGTTTTATGTTAAAATAGATATGATTAGTAGATTAGGGGTGAGGACTTGCAGGAGAAAAAAGATCAATGTTCCCAAAGGGATATGACACGCAATACAGTAGAGAAGAGAAAGCGTATTAATCGAATTAAAACAATTATAATAACTTTGTTTATACTGGTTCTCTTACCAAGTATATTTTGTATCATTCTAGGTATTAAAGTACATAAACTGCAAACCCAGGTAACGGATTTATGGAAGCAGCAGGAAGGCGGCAAGGAGCTAACCAGAGATATTGTTAAGAACAAAGATTTGTATGTGAAATACAATGGATTGGATCCCCTAGGTTTTGAAGAGGTCTTATCTTTGACCGATCTTTATGTGCAACATAATTTGATAAACAAAGATAAGAATCAAAGTATGGATGACACCGATCATAATGATGATAATAATGAAAGTAATACAGTAGCGGATAATGATAAGAATGAAAGAAGTAATGAAAGCAATAATGAAAGCAATATAGAAACGGATCATGATAAGAATGAAAGAAGTAACAAAAGTAATAACGGGAGTAATAATGAACGTAATATAGAAACGGATCATGATAAGAATGAAAGAAGTAACGAAAGTAATAATGAAAGTAATATAGAAACGGATCATGATAAGAATGAAAGAAGTGATGTAAGTAAAAATGAGAGTAATATAGAAACGGATCATGATAAGAATGAAAGAAGTAATGAAAGTAATGTAGAAGCGGATAGGGAAGCTTTGGATACCCATGAAATTCAAAGCTCAGGTGATAAGGCCGAAAACATAGAAGAAACTGCGAATTCTACACCTGGGATTTATGAAGGCAAAAAAGTATATCTTACCTTTGATGACGGTCCTAGTGAAAATACGGAGAAGATTCTTGATATCTTAAAGGAGTATCAGGTGAAGGCTACCTTTTTTGTGATTGGGGATACGGATGATTATGCATTACAAGTATATCGGAGAATTGTTGATGAAGGTCATACCTTGGGGATGCATTCTTACTCTCATCAGTATGATTTGATTTATAAATCCGTAGAAGATTTTGATAAAGACTTTACAAAACTATGGAAATTGTTATATGATACTACTGAGTACAAGCCTACCATTTATCGGTTCCCAGGAGGCAGTTCCAATCTCTATTATAACAATAAGGAAAATTATCAGGATATTATTAAGTATCTAAAAGACAAAGGAATTGTTTATTTTGATTGGAATGCGTTGAATGGGGATGCGACCGGTGTGGCATATACGGAAGAGCAATTAATCAACAATGTATTGGATGGTGTGGCATCAAAGCGTAGAGCAATTATCCTCATGCATGATTCGATTTCTAAGAAGACGACTGTAGATTCGCTGCCAGCAATATTGGATGCTTTGATTTCGGGGGGAGCCGAACTACTCCCTTTGGATGAAAATGTGACACCAATTCAACAGATAAGAGCCGAAACAATCAATTAATATTACATAGGGAGGTAGAAGGCGAATGGGTTTTTTTAAGGATTTGAAAAAAGACATTTCGCAGGCAGTGAATGAATTGTTGCCAGAGAGCGATGCAATCCAGGAAACTCCAGATGACCAAGATGACCCCATAGTAAATACCCTGGATTCGGATCCTACAGATGCGGAAATAGTTGATAGCGAAAAAATGAAGGAATGGCTTGATGAATTTACAAAAGAAGATAATTCCTCGCTAGATACACAGTTAAAGAATGAAGATTTTGGTAATAATAATACCAATGAGGGCAATGACTTAGATATCTTTGGAATGGTCGACAATTTAGAGGAAGATCTTGAGACCGAGACAGAGGTTCATATTGATGTTGAGGCAGACGAAAGTAAGGAAACGAAAGCTGGCAACCAGCAAGGTTATGCAGATAACAGCCGGGATACGAAAGCTGGCAACCAGCAAGGTTATGCAGATAACAGCCGGAAGACAGAAGATGGCAACCAGCAAGGTTATGAAGATAACAGCCAGGATACGGTAGGTGGCAACCAACTTGGAGAGGCAGAGGGCAGCAGCAAGACAGAAAGCGGTGACCATATAGACGAGGCAGATGGTGACGAGGAGATAACAAGCGGACAAGATATGAAGGAGACAGAAGATTTTGAACATAAGAAGAACAATGATGACATCTTAGTGAACTCAGAGGATTTACTAGATTCTGAAGAAGAAATTTTAAATCATGAGAAAGTTGGGGAGGATGTTATTATGGAGGATAATGTTGATCTTGAATTATTAGAAGCCTTGAATGAGGAAGAAGAGACGGTTGCTAAAGAGACGAAATTAAAAGCTGCTTCCATTGAGGATGAGGTAACGATTATTACCAAGGGGACTACCATAGAGGGGAACATTTCCTCCGTAGGATCCTTAGAAATAATGGGATCGATCAATGGGGATGTGGAATGTCTTGGTAAATTAACCATTACTGGTACCGTAACTGGTAATTCAACGGCATCTGAAATTTATGTAAATACAGAGCGCTTGGAAGGAAGTCTTACCAGTGAAGGCAGTATCAAAGTGGGACTTGGTACGGTGATTATTGGTGATATTAATGCAACTTCCGGTGTAATCGCTGGAGCTGTGAAGGGTGAGATTGACATCAAGGGACCAGTGGTTATCGATTCAACCGCAATTATTAAAGGGTAATATCAAAGCAAAATCGGTACAAATCAACAATGGTGCAGTAATCGAAGGATTTTGCTCCTTAAGTTACGCTGAAGTTGATTTGGATAATGTTTTTGAAGAATAAGCGGATTGATAATATTTTTTACTGGAAAAATGGAAGGGTTTGTGGTAAATTAATATCGGTGTGCAAGTAGTATTTATACATAGGACTACTTGTTTTGATAATTTACTCATGGAGGCAGACGAGAAATATGAATGCATATAACAGAGTACTATTAAAATTAAGTGGGGAAGCCTTAGCGGGGGATAAAAAAACCGGCTTTGATGAGGCTACCTGCATCGCTGTAGCCAAGCAGGTGAAGCAGCTAGTGGATGATGGAGTACAAGTCAGTATTGTAATCGGTGGAGGAAACTTCTGGAGAGGTCGAACCAGTGAAACCATAGATCGAACCAAAGCGGATCAGATTGGTATGCTTGCCACGGTTATGAATTGTATTTATGTATCAGAGATATTCCGTTATGTAGGAATGTCGACTCAAGTGTATACACCATTTTCCTGTGGTAGTATGACAGAATTATTTTCTAAGGATAGTGTACTTAAGTGTATGAAGCAGGGCGGGGTTGCATTTTTAGCTGGTGGAACTGGACATCCTTATTTTTCTACAGATACAGCCACCGTACTTCGTGCCATCGAGTTGGAATGTGATATCATTCTCATGGCAAGAGCGGTAGACGGAGTGTATGACTGTGATCCAAAACTCAATCCTCAGGCTAAGAAATACGATGAAATCCCACTTCAAGAAGTATTAGATAAGAAGCTTGGTATTGTAGATTTAACAGCTACGGTACTCTGTATCGAGAACAAGCTTCCAATCTTATTATTTGCTTTATCAGAGGAACAAAGTATTGTAAAAGCGGCATTTGGCCAGTCCAATGGGACTACAATGACCGTTTAAGTATAAAGAAAGAATTGGAGGGATATCAATGGATGCTAGATTAGAACAATTTGATAAAAAAATGAGTAAAGCAGTAGAGACTCTTAAAGAGGATTATGCCACCATACGTGCAGGTAGGGCAAATCCCCATGTGCTTGATAAAATAAAAGTTGATTATTATGGACAGATGTCTTCTTTACAATCAGTTGCCAACATATCCGTTCCGGAGGCAAGAATTATTCAAATTCAGCCTTGGGAAAGTAGATTAATCAAAGATATTGAGAAAGCAATTTTAAATTCCGATTTAGGAATTAACCCAAGTAATGATGGAAAAGTAATTCGTCTGATCTTCCCTGAACTTACCGAGGAAAGAAGAAAAGAATTGGTAAAAGACGTTAAGAAAAAAGCGGAAACTGCTAAAGTTGCTGTAAGAAACGTTAGACGAGATGCCAATGATACTTTCAAAAAACAGAATAAAGCAAGTGAAATTTCCGAGGATGAATTAAAATCCTTAGAGGATGAAGTACAAAAGTTAACTGATAAATACGTAAATGAAATAGATAAAGTTATGGAAGAAAAATCGAAAGAAATTCTTACAGTATAAGAATTCTTACTTCATGACGGAAAAGAAAGACTTAATAAGATTAGGTAAGTATCCCCCGCTTTTTTAAGCGGGGGATACTTGCAAAAGAAATGACATATCATAGTATGGAGAGCAGTGATGGAAGAGAAAAATATGAATATTCCCAATCATGTGGCTATTATTTTAGACGGTAATGGCAGATGGGCAAAGAAAAGAAAAATGCCAAGAAATTATGGACATACGCAAGGAAGTAAGGTCTTAGAAAAGATTTGTGAAGAAGCTTATAAAATTGGAATCAAATATCTCACGGTATATGCCTTCTCTACGGAAAACTGGATCCGTCCCAAAGAAGAAGTGGATGCCCTGATGAAGCTTCTTCGTAATTATTTATCGACCAGTATTAAAACCAGTATGAAAAACAATATGAAAGTACGTATTATTGGAGATAAATCAGCACTACCAGAAGATATGCAAGAGAGCATCCGTAAGTTAGAGGAAGCAACGGTGAATAATAGTGGATTGCATTTTCAAGTGGCAATTAATTATGGAGGCAGGGACGAAATCATCCGTGCCGTTAAAGCAATTTCTCAGGATATAAAGATGAATAAAATGGATATTAATGACATAGATGTTACTGTATTTGAGCGCTACCTAGATACGGCTGATATTCCGGATCCGGATTTGTTGATCCGTACCAGCGGGGAAGTGCGTTTATCTAACTTTTTGTTGTGGCAGTTAGCTTACACGGAATTCTACTTTCCAGAGGTACTTTGGCCTGATTTCAATAAGGAAGAACTATGGAAAGCAGTTGAATATTATAATGGGAGAAAAAGAAAATTTGGTGGGGTATCCTAACAAAATTTCTTTAGGAGGTTCTTATGTTTATAAAAAGGTTGCTCAGTGGTATTATACTAATGGCAATTGCCATTGCAGTGGTTGTCCTAGGAGGCAATGTTTTATTTTCAACTGTTTTGGTTACTTCTCTTGTTGGAATGATGGAGTTGTACCGAGTGATAAAATTGAATAAAACATTACCGGGAATCGCTGGCTATATTGCAGGGGGAGTCTATTTTGCCCTTCTTTATTTTAAAAAAGAGGAGTATTTCCTACTATTATTTATCCTATTTTTAATGGCCTTAATGTTTATCTATGTATTTTCTTTTCCAAAATATCGGATTGAACAACTGGCCATCGTTTATTTTGCTTTGTTCTATGTTTGTCTTATGTTATCCTACATATATCAAGTGAGGATTTTAGAGGACGGTAGACACCTAGTATGGCTGATCTTTATTGGAGCCTGGGGATCGGACACCTGTGCTTATTGTGTAGGTATGTTAATTGGAAAGCATAAGGTAATACCAAAATTGAGTCCCAAAAAATCTTTGGAAGGCTGTATCGGTGGAATTGTAGGTGCAGCGCTGATTGGTTTATTGTATGCTTCCATATTTGGGAAGAATATCAGTGGAGTTCAAAATCCCAAACTAGCCTTTGCAATTATTGGCGCGGCTTCCAGTGTGATTTCACAAATTGGAGATTGGGCTGCATCTGCCATCAAGAGAAACCATGATATCAAGGATTATGGTAAATTAATTCCTGGTCATGGTGGTATTTTAGATCGATTTGATAGTATGCTATTTACAGCGCCCATTGTTTATTATTTGGCGCAGATTTTATAAGGAGACAAGAATCATCAATACATGGGTGAATTTGACAGTGAGAGTCTAAAAAACCACCCATAAATTACTTATGTTAAAAGATTTAAAAAGGTTTTATACTAGTGAATAGAAGTGCTTTTTATGAATATTGTATTAAGATGCATTATTACATAATCAGCGGTGACTAACATGGAGGATACAGATGAGAAAATTAGCCATATTAGGTTCCACGGGATCCATAGGAACACAAACTTTAGAGATTGTAAGGGATTATCCGGAATTGGAGATCAAGGCTTTAGCAGCAGGTAGCAATATAGACTTATTAGAAAAGCAAGCCAGAGAATTTCATCCCAGTATGGTTTGTGTTTTTGATGAGAAAAAAGCCAAAGAATTAAAAGAAAATTTGAAGGATACCGAAATTTCGGTGTTGGCTGGTATGGAGGGTTTGATTGCCTGTGCGACCTTAGCTGAGGCAGATACCGTAGTAACTGCTTTGGTAGGTATGATCGGGATAAGACCAACCATAGAGGCAATCAAAGCTGGTAAGGATATTGCCCTTGCCAATAAGGAGACCTTGGTAACGGCAGGTCATCTAATTATGCCCTTAGTGAAGGAAAAGAAGGTTTCCCTATTGCCAGTGGATAGCGAACATTCTGCTATTTTTCAATCCCTCAATGGTGAGGATTGGAAGAAGGCATCTAAGATTATTTTAACGGCTTCCGGGGGGCCTTTTCGTCAAAAAAAGAGAGAAGATTTAGAAACTGTTACTTTACAGGATGCATTAAAGCATCCCAATTGGGCTATGGGTCAAAAGATAACCATAGATTCTGCTACCATGGTGAATAAAGGGCTGGAGGTTATGGAAGCAGCCTGGTTATTTGATATGGAAATTGATAAAATTCAGGTAGTGGTACATCCACAGAGTATTATTCATTCCATGGTAGAATATGAGGATGGAAGTGTAATCGCTCAATTGGGATTGCCAGATATGAAAATTCCTATTCAATATGCTTTGTTCTACCCAAGGAGAATGGAAATGAAGCATGGAGAAAGACTTGATTTTATTAAATTAAAGCAACTAACCTTTGAAGAACCAGATATGGAGACCTTTTATGGTTTACGTCTGGGCTATGAGGCAGGACGTATGGGCGGAAGTATGCCTACGGTTTATAATGCTGCCAATGAATGGGCAGTATCTGCATTTTTAAGAAATGAGATTGGATTCTTATCGATTCCAGCCCTAATCCAAGAGGCCATGAATCAGCATAAGAAAATCGCCAACCCCTCCTTGAATGAAATTCTGAATGTAGAAGAAGAAACATATGATTTTGTAAAAGGAATTGTTGAAAAAGGAGATTTCTGGTAGATGGATTGTCCTATCGCCTATCAGATGATAGAAAGGATTTGATTAGATGAATATATTAGTTGCTATACTTGTTGTAGGTATTATTATCATTATACATGAATTAGGACATTTTTTACTGGCAAAGAAAAACGGAATTACCGTTACGGAGTTTTCCGTTGGTCTGGGACCTAGGATTGCCAGTTTTGTAAAAGGTGGAACCAGATATTCTCTTAAGATTTTTCCCTTTGGTGGATCCTGTATGATGCTTGGAGAAGACGAAACTGTAGAAGATGAAGGAGCATTTCATAAGAAAGGGGTCTGGGCCAGATTCTCTGTAATCTTTGCCGGAGCCTTTTTTAACTTTGTTTTAGCATTTATCTTAGCATTGATTGTGGTAGGAGCCGAAGGAATTGATCTTCCCCAGGTAGTAAAAGTTAGAGGAAATTCACCTGCTGAGGGAAAATTGATGGAAGGGGACATGATTAAGAAAATCAATGGAAAATCCATCCATCTACTAAGGGAGATGGATATGGAATTTTATTTTAATCCGATCCAAGAGGGAGTTCCCATTGAAGTTACTTATGAAAGAGATGGAAAAATAGGAACCACGTCCATTGTTCCAGCAAAACTTGAAACCTATCTTCTGGGATGTAATTATGAGCCAGGACTAGGGAAAGCCACCTTAGTGGCTGTGACAGAGGATTTTCCCTTGGCTGAGAGTGGTCTAATGATTGGGGATACCATAGTTGAAATTAATGGAGTCACAGTAAAAAGCGGTGATGATCTATCCAATTACTTAAATCAATTTCCTTTAACGGGAGAACCAGTATCTTTAAAATATGAACGTGATGGGGAAATTAAGGAAGTTACTGTAACACCAAAGCTATATGCCAGCGGAATTGGGATTGGCTGGGGCTTTAGTTATCAGGATTTATCCCCACTTGAAGTAATCAAATACAGCTATCATGAGGTGAAATTTAACATAACCAGTACCATTAAAAGCATTGGTTTTCTCATCCGAGGAAAATTAGGTCTGGATGATCTAGCAGGACCGGTTGGTATCGTAAACTATGTAGGTCAAGTGGTTGACGGTTCCAAGGAATATGGTCTTAAGGTCATTGTTCTAAATCTGATGCAGTTTAGTATTATGATTAGTGCCAACCTAGGGGTAATTAATTTACTGCCCATTCCAGCCATGGATGGTGGTAGATTGGTATTCCTATTAATTGAAGCTATTCGAAGAAAACCAGTACCCAAGGAAAAGGAAGCCATGGTTCATCTAGTCGGTATGGCTGCCTTGATGGTATTGATGGTCTTTGTATTGTTTAATGATATACGGAATATTTTTGGTTAGAAAGTAATTTCCTTTGATTACAGGTTACTAGTATGATTATATAGTTTTAGATGGAAAAGTTAGAAAGTAATTTCCTTTGATTACAGGTTACTAGTATGATTATATAGTTTTAGATGGAAAAGTTAGAAAGTAATTTTCCTTTGATGACAGGATACTAGGATAAGATATTTAGTTTTATTGGATTTGACTAGGAAGTCATAGGATCTAAAAGACCGAGAAAGGTGATTGTATGCATAGAAATCAAACGAAAAAAATTCGGATTGGTGATCGGGTCATCGGTGGAGGTAATCCGGTTCTAATCCAGTCCATGACTAATACAAGAACGGAAAATGCCAAGGAAACCATAGAACAAATCAATCGCCTTACGGATGTGGGCTGTGATATCATTCGTTGTGCTGTACCCACCATGGAGGCAGCCAAGGCCTTTTTCGAGATTAAGAAGAATATTCGGATTCCTTTGGTTGCTGATATCCACTTTGACTATCGACTGGCCATCGCAGCCATGGAACATGGTGCCGATAAGATTCGCATAAATCCCGGGAATATCGGAGGGGATGAAAAGTTACGGGCAGTTGTTCAGGTTGCTAAGGAAAGAAATATCCCTATCCGTGTGGGAGTAAATAGTGGTTCCTTAGAGAAACATTTAATCGAAAAGTATGGCCGGGTAACAGCAGAAGGTCTGGTGGAATCTGCCCTGGATAAGGTAAAGAGAATTGAGGATATGGATTATGATCAGTTGGTCATTAGTATCAAATCCTCGGATGTATTAATGTGTGTAAAAGCCCATGAGTTGATTGCAAATAAGACCAATTATCCACTTCATGTGGGGATTACCGAGGCTGGAACCATCACCGGTGGCAATATCAAATCAGCCCTGGGTCTTGGTATGATTCTTTACCAAGGAATAGGAGATACGATACGAGTATCCTTAACAGGAGATCCCGTAGAGGAAATTAAATCAGCCAAATTGATATTAAAAACCTTGGGTCTTAGAAAAGGTGGCATTGAAGTAGTATCCTGTCCCACTTGTGGAAGAACCCAAATCGATTTAATTCAATTGGCCTCCGATGTAGAGGATATGGTCAGTGATATTGATTTGGATATCAAGGTGGCTGTCATGGGTTGTGCGGTCAATGGACCGGGAGAGGCTCGTGAGGCCGATATCGGAATCGCTGGAGGTCGTGGAGAAGGCCTATTAATCAAGGGTGGTCAGATTGTTCGGAAGGTACCAGAGAAGGAACTACTACAAGTATTGAGGGAAGAACTTCTGAATTGGGAGAAATAGATAGCCTCTAAAGGGAGGAAGAAATAATGTTATTCTTTGATGCATTTGTGGGATTATCTGCAAATCAGGAGTTAACCAGCTTATATGAAGATGTTGAGGTAACCAGAGTGGTTGCCTCAAAACAATCGAAGAAATTATATATTTGTATAAAAAGTACTCACCTGATAGACCGACCACAAATTATAAAAATGCAAGACTTATTAAATAAACAGCTATTTTTACATACCAAAAATAAAGCGATCCTAAAACCACAGTTTGAACTGTCGGCTCAATATGATTTGGCCAACTTATTTCCCATGTATCGGGATACCATTTTGGATGAATTAAGGGAAGAAAGTCTGGTCAATTATATGATCCTTGCCAATGCTGACATCCAAATCGAGGGGATGGAGATGCGTATTGGGGTGACCGATAACTGTGTCATTAAGGATAAGACCCCTAAGCTGAAAGAATACTTAGAGATCTTGTTCCGGGAGCGATTTGATTATGGGGTCCAGGTGACCTTTGAATACCTGGAACCGAAGGAAGAAGAAGTCGATGAGGTTGCCCAGTATAAGGAACGGATGCGATTAAGGTTAATGGCATCTGCTTCACAGGAGGAAGAAGCCAATGCTCAGACCAGTGGAAATGGAGAAGGGCTGGCAGCAGGAGCCTCTGCCTATGGAGAAGTGGCGGTTGGTTTAAATACTGGTGGGCAAAATCTTACTAGCCCGACTCAGAATAGCCAAGTTGGGAATAAAAAGAGTGAGGAAAGAAAAGCTAGGGAAAAGAGTGTCTATGAAAAGGCCAGAAGGACTTATCGTAAGCTGCCCAGTGATCCTTCCCTAATCTATGGTCGAAATTTTGAGGGAAATACGATTCCCATTGCGGATATCTTAGCCGAAATCGGTGAGGTCATCATCAAAGGGAAATTAATCATGATGGAGACCAGGGATATCAGGAATGAGAAAACAGTAATATCCTTCGTAATGACGGACTTTACGGATTCCATTAAAGTTAAAATCTTTGTTAAAACCTTGGAGGTAGAGGAGATAACCTCCCAACTTCGCAAGGGTGGTTTTTATATGCTCAAAGGGATCGCCCAGATGGATACTTTTGAACGGGATATCACCATTGGATCTGTGGTTGGAATTAAGACCATTCAAGATTTTACCACATCCAGAGTAGATAAGGCACCGATGAAAAGAGTGGAACTCCATGCCCATACCCAGATGAGTGATATGGATGCTGTGGTAAATGTAAAAACTCTGGTGAAAAGAGCCTTTGCCTGGGGACACAAGGCAGTTGCCATTACCGACCACGGTGTGGTACAGGCCTTTCCAGAGGCAAACCATGCCTTAAACCCCAAGGATTATGCCGATGAAAATGAGCAAAAGAGGGCTAAGGAATTCAAAGTGATTTATGGAATGGAAGCCTATCTGGTGGATGATATCCAGGAAGTAGTTCTTCATAGTAAGGGGCAAAGCCTTGATGATTCCTTTGTGGTCTTTGATATCGAAACCACGGGATTTAGTCAAAGCAATGACCGGATTATTGAAATTGGTGCGGTAAAGGTAGTCCATGGTGAGATTGTGGACAAGTACTCCAGCTTTGTCAATCCAGAAGTACCCATTCCCTATAAGATCGAGCAGCTTACCGGCATTTCCGATTCTATGGTTATGGATGCCCCTACCATAGAAGTGGTGCTGCCGGAGTTTCTATCATTTTGCCAAGGATCTAGTTTGGTGGCTCATAATGCTTCCTTTGATGTGGGCTTTATTCAAAAAAATGCAGAACGATTGGGAACGGAGATCGATTTTACGGTGATTGATACCGTGGGTCTGTCCAGAATCTTACTCCCAGAGTTAAGCCGCTATCGATTAAATACCGTTGCAAAAGCACTGGGAATTACCCTAGAAAATCATCATAGGGCCGTGGATGATGCGGGAGCAACCGCAGAAATCTTTGTAAAATTAATTGAAATGTTAAAAGAGCGAGATATTTTCAATGTAGACGATATCGATAAGTTAGGGAAGCTTTCCCCAGAAGCCATAAAAAAACTTCCCTCATACCATGCCATTTTACTGGCGAAAAATGATATCGGTAGGGTGAACCTTTATAAGATGGTTTCCCTATCCCATATTGAATATTTTCATAAAAGACCTAAGATTCCGAAGAGTCTTTTGATGGAGTGCAGGGAAGGAATCATCCTTGGTTCCGCCTGTGAGGCCGGTGAGATTTACCGGGCAGTCCTGAAAAATGAATCCCAGGATAAGATAACAAGGCTGGTGGATTTCTATGATTATCTGGAGATACAGCCCATTGGGAACAATGAGTTTATGCTTCGAAGTGATCGTGGGGATGAAAGTAGTATCAATTCCGAAGAGGATTTAAGAGAGATTAATCGAAAAATTGTCAAACTGGGAGAAGAGTTTAATAAACCAGTGGTGGCAACCTGTGATGTCCATTTCCTAGATCCGGAGGATGAAATCTATCGAAGGATTATTCTTGCTGGAAAAGGATTTAAGGATGCAGACAACCAGCCTCCCTTGTATTTTCGAACCACGGAGGAAATGTTGGAGGAGTTTTCCTACCTAGGTAGGGAAAAGGCAGAAGAAGTGGTAATCACCAATCCCAATAAGATTGCCGATATGATTGAAAAGATATCCCCAGTCCGTCCGGATAAATGTCCTCCAGTCTTAGAAAACTCCGATGAAGACTTAAGAAATATCTGTTATGAGAAGGCCCATTCCATGTATGGACCCAATCTTCCCAAGCCAGTAAAAGATCGCTTGGAGCATGAGCTAAAATCCATTATCAGCAATGGCTTTGCCGTAATGTATATTATCGCTCAGAAATTGGTATGGAAGTCCAATGAGGATGGTTATCTGGTAGGATCCCGTGGATCCGTAGGTTCCTCCTTTGTTGCGACCATGGCAGGGATTACGGAGGTAAATCCTTTGGCTCCTCATTATTATTGTCCCAATTGTTATTTTTCCGATTTTGATTCCGAGGAAGTAAAAAAATATGGGGGTAGTTCCGGATGTGATATGCCGGATCGCCTATGTCCTGACTGCGGACAGCCTCTGATGAAGGATGGACATGATATTCCATTTGAAACCTTCCTTGGTTTTAATGGGGATAAGGAGCCGGATATTGACTTGAACTTCTCCGGTGAATACCAGAGCAGGGCTCATGATTATACGGAAGTACTATTTGGCAAAGGATATACCTTCCGTGCAGGTACCATCGGTACCTTGGCGGAAAAGACGGCCTTTGGTTATGTGAAAAATTATTTTGAGGAAAGAGGCATTTATAAAAGGAATGTGGAAATCGATCGGCTGGTACAGGGTTGTGTTGGTATCAGAAGAACCACAGGACAGCATCCAGGTGGAATTATCGTCCTGCCCCATGGGGAGAACATTTACTCCTTTACCCCGGTGCAAAGACCGGCCAACGATATGAACACAAAGACCATTACCACACATTTTGACTACCATTCCATTGACCATAACTTATTAAAACTGGATATCCTAGGACACGATGATCCCACCATGATTCGAATGTTGGAGGATCTGACTGGAATAGATGCTAAGAAGATTCGACTGGATGATGAAAAGGTCTTGTCCTTGTTCCGAGATACCAGTGCCTTAGGGGTAAGCCCACAGGACCTTGATGGATGTGAGCTGGGTTGCCTTGGAATCCCTGAGTTTGGAACGGACTTTGTTATGCAGATGGTTAAGGATACTAAGCCCAAATCATTTTCTGACTTGGTAAGAATCTCTGGTCTTTCCCATGGTACGGACGTGTGGCTGAACAATGCCCAGACTCTGATACAGGCAGGAAAATGTACCCTGGCAACTGCCATCTGTACCCGAGACGATATTATGACCTATCTGATTGCAACCGGAGTGGAGCCGGGAAAAGCCTTCAAAATCATGGAAAGTGTTCGTAAGGGTAAGGGCTTAACTCCGGATATGGAGGAAGCCATGGTGGCTGCAGGTGTACCGGATTGGTATATCTGGTCTTGTAAGCAGATCAAGTACATGTTCCCGAAAGCCCATGCGGCGGCTTATGTTATGATGGCCTTCCGTATCGCTTATTTTAAGGTCTATTATCCTTTGGCCTATTATGCGGCCTATTTTAGTATCCGAGCTTCGGCCTTTAACTATGAGTTGATGTGTCAGGGACGGGCGAAATTAGAAGAGCATATGGCCGACTATAAGAGACGGAGTAACACCCTTACCAAGAAAGAACAAGATACCTTTAAGGATATGCGGATCGTTCAGGAAATGTATGCTAGAGGATTTGAATTCCTTCCCATCGATGTTTATTCGGCCAAAGCCCATCATTTCCAGATTATTGATGGCAAGTTGATGCCTTCCTTAAGTACCATCGATGGCCTAGGAGATAAGGCAGCAGATGGGGTGGTAGAGGCAGCAAAACATGGTCCCTTCTTATCCAGAGATGATTTTAAGATTCGCTGTAAGGTAAGTTCCACGGTGGTGGATACCATGGCAAGACTGGGATTATTGGGGGATCTACCTCAGTCCAACCAGATGTCATTGTTGGATTTCTTATAGTATGTCAAAATAAAAAGCTAGTAAGTTAAAATTAAAAGCTTGGAATCCGTATAAGTAGCCGATTCCAAGCTTTTGCTATAAATTTTTGTAATTGATAAAACAATTCAAAAAAATATTTAAAAACCTCTTGCATTTTTCGCTGATTTGGTATATTATAATCTATGTTCTTACGGCTCGTTGGTCAAGGGGTCAAGACGCCGCCCTCTCACGGCGGAAACAGGGGTTCGATTCCCCTACGAGCTGCTAATAAAGAAAAGTCAGAAAATTAGCCATTTCCGGAGATTCGGGAATGGCTTATTTTCATATAGAAATTGAAATTATCAAAGGAATTTTCAACGGAATTTTCTAAGTTTTATGGATTTTATAATTCTGTATCTTATATATAAGTATAGTTAGGGATTGTAACAAGTTCCAAAAAGTTCAGAAAACTCTAATCATTTTTATTGAATAGTCCGATATACCTATAGAGAATAAATTTAAGAATTCCAAGGATTTCTTTTCTATGGATGGTGACCAAATGATCATACAGCATAATTTGTTAGCATTGAATACCAATAATAATATGAAAAAAGTGAATAAAAGGCGAAGCAAATCTATGGAGAAACTTTCCTCAGGTTTTAGGATCAATCAGGCAGCAGACGATGCTGCAGGTCTTACAATCTCAGAAAAGATGCGAAGTCAGATTCGGGGACTGGAACAGGGAACAGGCTAATAAAAATATTCAGGATGGCATATCCCTATGTCAGACGGCAGAAGGGGCTCTGAATGAAGTCCAGGATATGATTCACCGTATAGAAGAACTATCTGTTCAGGCAGCCAATGGTGTGAATACCTTAGAAGACCGACAAGCAATTCAAGAAGAAATCAATCAACTTTTATCTGAGATCGATCGAATTGGGAAACATACAGAATTTAATAGCAAGAAAATATTTCGACCAGACAAAGTGACGACGACAATAGTGGAAAATGATACCCCCATCCCAGCGGTTAGGATCCAGGGATTTAACCGGGTAAATATCAGTAATGAAAAAGTAGCTTATATGCCCTTTCGAGGGTATAAGAAAAATTATCAATATCAACTTCATGCAGATGAAGAAGGACTATGGATGACGAGTAGGAAGCTAGAATCCATGACGGAAGAAAGCATCCATACTAAAATCAGCTGGGAAGAGTTGGGACTGAGCAAGTGGGGAGAGGCCAATGACAGCCCGGGGGATAAAATCTGTACCTATAGGGATCAATATTCTGGATTAGAGATGAAATTTACGGTGGCCAATGCTTCTGACAAGGAAGCTGTGATCAATGGTCTAAATGGGGTCTACATTGATGCTGATTTTGATATCCCTGCTAGATTGAATTTTAGTGGCTATAATCATGATGGAGAGCACATAATTGCTGATATGTATGGTAGCATACAGATGAATGGTAGCGCCTTGTATGAAATTGGAGTGAATTTTGATAATCCATATGGATTGATTGATAGTGATCGGCCGCTATTAAATAGTGCATCTGAATATCGAATTATTCTTAAAAATACTGGAAGTGGCGCAGGATTTACCAGCCATACCACAAATGAAATGGTGAAACAATCGGTTAAGAATAATTCCAATCGCTATATCAATGGTGAGATAGGTTCATTAGTAACAGATTCCATGACATTTTATCATCATGGAGGAAGCACCATTGAAATCTTCTATACCTATGATTTATCTTATTTTGATTCCTTAACAGATGAAAATGGGATTCCCCGACCAGCAACACAAGATGATATCGATTACTTTGCCAGTCGAGTAGATGCCAATTTAAATAATTGGTATGTCATTCAGTTATATGGGGATGGACCAGCTAGTGTTAGTTTTACTGCAAAGGAAAAGGGACTAGAAGAAGGGAATACGAACAATAAAACGGTTACTTATTCCTATGATGAGGATGGTCAGGAGTTTCATATTCAGACTGGAAGTGAAGCAGGTCAATGGGTTCGATTGCATTTTGCTTCCATGAATAGTTCGCTTCTGGGAATTGGTGATTTGTCTGTATTGACGGATGAGGCTGCCAAGCTAGGAATATCAGCCTCTCAAAAAGCCTCGGTGGAAATCTCTAAAATGAGGGGAGCCATTGGTGCTTATCAAAACCGATTGGAGCATAGTGGAAATATAGCCAAAAACACGGCGGAAAATACCAGAAGTTCAGAGAGTAGAATTCGAGATTTGGATATAGAGTCGGAATTGGTAAGCTATTACCGGGAGAATATACTAATGGAGGCCAGTCAAGCTATGTTGTCCCATGCAGTTAAAAATAAAGAGAATATTTTAAATCTACTTAGATAAATGGATGAAGAAAATAGTAAGGATCAAATTCCAAGGAAACTGGCGCATCAATTGCCTATTAGTTTAAAGTCAACCTTGTGAAGTCTGTCATGTAGTGTTTGACATGGCAGACTTTTGTGATTCTCATAGAGATGCTCTCACAACTTGTTAGAAATTTAGAAATAAGGTAACAGAGCCTAATCTAAAATACTTTTATACTTGAAATAAAAGGAAGAGAATGATAGACTAGAAGAATAGTCAACCGAAATATGGAAATCATTAAAAATAGAAATAAAAATCTACTAAAATTATATAAAAACTACCATTTGAATCAAAAATGTGATATTATCTTACTAGAGTTTTTTCTAGGAATAAAAGACTAGATAAACAACAAATATTTACAATTTATATTTTGGCTGTTTACTTTCTTTGTTCACCGTAGTATAATACTTTTTGCACACATGGGGAGGGATTACAACAATGTTAAGAATTTTTATATGCCCACAATGTTATAATTTCAGAATGGTATCAAGAAAAAAAGGTGCCATTTGCTTCCACTGTGGAGTTGCACTGGAAAAGACAGAACTGAACTACAGTGTTTATATTAATATGTCATTACAAGAACGGGATGATTATAGAGAAAAGTACAAAAAGAGAATGAAACATTATTATGATGAATTAAATGGGTTGTTTCAGAAGAGTTCTCTTAAAATTTCAAGCAAAGAGAGCCTTTTGAATAAAAGTCTTTAGATTTGAAGGGTTCTTTTTTCGTGTTTATGACTACAAAAGACAACATGCATAAGGGTAGGGGAAATTCATGGTTAAGAAGATAATAGATACAAAGCTAACAATAAGAAGGGTATTTTTATTACTATGTGATATCGCAGTTATTATGTGTTCCAGCGCTCTGGGGCTATTATTGCGATTTGATTTGGATGTACGAAAAGTTGATTCAATCTTTATCGATTCGGTATGGGAATACCTTCCTATTAATATGGTAACGACATTAATTATTTTCTTCTTATTTAAATTATATCAAAGTGTATGGCAGTTTGCTGGTGTATTCGAAATGCAGAATGTATTCTCTGCTACTATCACAGCATCCATGCTACAGTTTGTTGGCATGCGATTGCTGGATCTTAGAGTACCAAGAAGCTATTATTTTCTATATGCCGGAGTACTATTCTTCCTAACCTTAGGAACTAGATTTGCCTATCGATTTGTTCGCTATCTGTTACGTAAGCATACAAAACGTGGAGAAATCAATCGAGTGATGCTAATCGGAGCTGGTAATGCAGCCAATGTAATAATAAAAGAAATTAGAACAAGCGACCATATACATAATACCGTTGTAAAATGTATCATCGATGATGACCCTACAAAACAAGGTACTTATATTCAGGGCGTTAAGGTGGTTGGCACAAGGGAAAATATAATTGAATGTGCTAATTTGTATCAGATTACTGAAATAATTATTGCAATGCCTTCGGTATCCAGGAGGGAGATTAGTAAAATCGTAGATATCTGCAAGGAGACTACTTGCGAATTAAAAATACTTCCTGGTATCTATCAGTTTATGACTGGTGAAATCAGTGTTAGTAAGCTTCGAAATGTAGAAGTGGAAGACTTGCTGGGTAGAGATCCGATCCATGTGGATTTGGATTCTATTATGGGTTACGTAAAAGATAAGGTAGTTATGGTTACTGGCGGTGGAGGGTCCATTGGAAGTGAACTTTGCCGGCAGCTGGCAGCCCATGAACCGAAGCAATTAATCATTGTTGATATATATGAAAACAATGCATATGATATTCAGCAGGAATTAATCAAGAAATTCCCAGAATTGAATCTCGTGGTATTGATTGCTTCCGTGCGTAATACAGCACGGATCAATTATATCTTTAAAAAGTACAGGCCTCAGATTGTATATCATGCGGCTGCTCATAAACACGTTCCTCTTATGGAGGACAGTCCCAATGAAGCCATTAAGAATAATGTACTGGGTACTTGGAAGACGGTACAGGCTTCCGATTTGTATGGGGTAGAAAAGTTTGTTCTGATCTCCACAGACAAGGCGGTAAATCCTACCAATATTATGGGGGCATCTAAGAGAATCTGTGAGATGATCATACAGACCTATAATAAGAGATCGAAGACCGAATTTGTTGCGGTTCGATTTGGAAATGTGTTGGGATCCAATGGTAGCGTGATTCCTTTATTTAAGAAGCAAATAGCTTCCGGGGGACCGGTTACGGTAACCCATCCGGATATTATTCGATACTTTATGACGATTCCAGAGGCAGTATCCTTGGTATTACAGGCTGGAGCCTATGCCAAAGGTGGGGAAATCTTTGTCCTAGATATGGGTGAACCAGTGAAAATCCTTGACTTGGCGGAAAATCTAATCCGACTTTCTGGTTATAAACCCTATGAAGATATCGCCATTGAGTTTACAGGGCTGAGACCAGGTGAGAAGTTATATGAGGAACTTCTAATGGAAGAGGAAGGCTTACAAGATACGGAGAATAAACTAATCCATATCGGGAAACCAATTGAGATGGATGAAGATAAATTCCTTAGACAGTTGGAAGATTTAAAGAATGTCTGTATGCTGGAGCCAGAGGAGATACGTGGTTTGGTACAGGAGATTGTTCCGACCTATCGGCCGAAAGCAAATAAGAATGCTGGCTAAACTTATGAAGATCTATTATATAATAACACAAAGGGGATAATTATGAAAAGAAAATTTGGCTTTCATCACCCCATATGAGCGATGAGGGATACGAGAAAAAGTACATTAAAGATGCTTTTAAAACGAATTGGATTGCACCACTAGGAGCAAATGTAGATGGATTTGAGAAGGAACTTGCAGCTAAAGTTGGATCAAAACATGCCGCTGCTTTAAGTTCTGGAACAGCTGCTATTCATATGGCTTTAAAAGCGGCTGGAGTAGGTCACGGAGATATTGTGTTTTGTCAAGACTTAACATTCTCAGCGACGGCGAATCCAATAATATACCAAAATGCAACTCCTGTTTTTATAGACAGTAATTTTGAAACTTGGAACATGGATCCATGGGCATTAGAAAAAGCATTTAAAAAATATCCTAATGTAAAGGCAGTTATAGTTGTGCATCTTTATGGACTCTCTGCCGATATGGATCCTATCGTAAAGTTATGTAAGAAGTATAATGTAACTTTAATAGAAGATGCTGCCGAGTCACTTGGTACAACATATAAAGATAAATATACGGGAACCTTTGGTGATTATGGTATCTTTTCTTTCAACGGAAACAAAATCATAACGACATCCGGTGGTGGAATGTTGGTTTCTGATAATGAAGAAAGAATTGCCAAAGTAAGATTTTGGGCTACTCAATCTAGAGATCAAGCAAGACATTATCAGCATAGTGAACTCGGCTATAACTATAGAATGAGTAATGTTGTTGCTGGAATCGGAAGAGGACAGTTGAAAGTGCTTGATCAAAGAGTAGCTAAGAAAAAATAGGCTCTTTGTCAAGTCTTGGGGTGTGATTCTATTGAATCATGCTCCATTACTGGGCTTAGAGCTGTTTTAATGCTTATAGTCTCTAAAGGCTAATTTTGAGCACACTAAATAAACCTGCCATAT
>DUNZ01000208.1 GCA_012839085.1 Clostridiales bacterium | reverse complement strand
TCGAGCAAGGTCCTGAAGTTTGTAAGAACCGAACCGTAAAAGAAGATGAACTCTATGGTGCTGTAATGACCGCAATTAATAAGCTACTTGCAGGTGGCAACAACATGATAAAGACCCTGGAAGAGAACATTCATGCTGTGATTGGTGAAACGACAGAATACCAAATTTCAGAGATTAACAACTTACTGGAGGAAAAGCAAAAAGAACTCATCAAGCTGGCTAATAAGGGTCAAGATTATGAACATCTAGCAGATGAGATTGATGAGCTGAGAGACAAGCGACAGCTCCTTTTAGTAGAAGATGCCTCCCTCAGTGGCGAGAACGAGCGAATCAATGAGCTGATTGAATTTATCCGCAATAATAAATTCCGTACCTTAGAGTACGATGATAAGCTTGTAAGGAAGATAATCCAGAGCGTTACAGTCTATGAAGACCACTTCGTCATAGCCTTCAAATCTGGCATCGAAATGGAAATATGAAAACCAGAAGTAAATAGCCCATGACTCTGCAGTAGAGTTGTGGGTTTTCTTTTTCCTGATTATCTATTGTGTTTATCAACCGAATGGTTTATAATATTCTTAGTATAAACTTGGAGGTACTGTATGACTACGGCAGATATGATCAAACAACTGTGTGAACAAATGAATATAAGTGTGGCGGAACTTGCCAGACGTATTGGTCAGACTCCACAGAACTTTAATAAAAAATTGAAACGCGAAACTGTAACCTTGGATGAATTGAAAGCTATAGCTAATGCGTTGGATATAAAGTTTGAGCAGGTATTCATTTTGCCTGATGGCAATAAAATAAAGACAGGTAATGAGTAAAGGAACAATTATACCAAATACTACTAAATGAAGAGGAGCTGTGATATGAAACCAATTAGTCTGACAGAGCAACTAATGTGTAATACTGTAAGGATAGAAGCTCATGATGGTTCCTCAGGAACTGGATTTTTCTTTAATTTTAAGGAGGGTGAACTTACTATACCTGTTCTTATTACAAATAAACATGTTGTAAATTACAATAGAAATGAAACCGTAAAGTTCTTTTTACATTTGAGTGAAGAAGATGGGACAACTACGGAAAACTATGCTATTACATTACAAACAGAGTGGTTTTTTCATTCTGAAAAAGATATGTGCTTCACATTTATTAACCCAATATTTGAGGAAGTAAGGAAGCGAACAGGAAAACAAGTATTTTATGTAGCTAATGAAGAAAGCTTGATTCCTAATAAAGTAAAACTAATGGAATTGAGTGCTTTAGAAGAAATTGTAATGATTGGATATCCTATTGGGTTATGGGACAGTAAAAACAATTATCCGATTTTTAGAAAAGGATATACAGCGTCTCACCCAGCGTACGATTTTAACACAAAAGGAATAGGACTAGCAGACATTGCCGCTTTTCCAGGATCATCTGGATCACCAATTTACATCTTAAATGAAAATGGCTATTCTGATAAAAAAGGTAATACTTATTTAGGTGCTAGAAGAATAATATTTTTAGGTATTTTATATGCTGGCCCAACGATGAATGCTAATGGAGAGATATCGGTTGTTGATATACCTACACAACAAAAGGTAATTAGCAGAACATCTGTAATGACTAATTTAGGTTATTATATTAAGTCAGAAGAATTATTTGAGTTTAAAAATCTAATTAGAGAAAAGATCAAGCAACAGAATGCCAATTAGAGATTGATGCCCTATTTCAGAAATAAGAATAGTATGCATTAGGAACCAGTTACCCCACTCTCATATGATTTTGTACATGACGTATATTTACATATAAATCCAATGTTGGTGCATAGATAAGAATTTTATGTTTGGATTAAGCAAAGATGTTTAAAATTCTATTTAGAAGATGTAAGTTTGAACATTTTTTATGGTATGCGAATAGATAGATTTTAAGTCAATACTGGTTCTTTTAGTGGCTTAATATATAAAAACAAATTTATGAGGAGATGACTTATGAAATTATACTCTGAAAGACATGGTATAAGAGCACCACAGGAAAAGACATATTCTATTAATAGAGATATGTATTCGTTGCTTTTAGATTGCTGCAAAAGATATCAAAAAAATTTAACACATATTTTCACTCTAAATTGTCATCACGACTTTACAGATAGCGACTATGTTGCATTTGATGAAAAAGGATTTACAACTAGAATTAAAATAAGAATACCATCTCTCTTTCGGGATGATTATGACAGGATTTGCACACCGCAATATGAAGATGAATACGACCAGTATGCACTTTTGGACCTTATTGAATTTTTTGCACAAAATATTGAGGATATCTCAGAACGATGGAATAATGACAGATACCGAAACTACCAAACGATAGATTGTCTTAATTCTTCAGATGTATTTGCAAATTTTCAAGAGGCAATAAATGAAATATTCTCTGAGTCTGGGCTGCTATATAAACTTACGGACGAAAAGATTATTGAAAGAATTGTTGAGAACAGCCCACTTACAACAGAAATAGAAAATTCTTTTACATCGGTACATGAGCAAGGCACAAGAGAGTTGTTGAAAGATGCCGTTGCATTATATAATACACCAAACCCTGCAGCTCGGCAAGATTCAGTCGAAAAGATATGGGATGCATTAGAACGCTTAAAAACTTATTATACAACATTAGATAAGAAACGTTCATCAGAAAAAATAGTGAATGATATGGCAAACGGGAATGATGGTTTTGTAGATTTATTTAATGCTGAATTTAAGGCCTTGACGGACATTGGAAATAAATATCGCATACGTCATCATGAAACTAATAAAATTGATATCACTGATATCCGTTATTACGACTATCTTTTTAATCGGTGCTTATCATTAATTGCTTTAGCTATACAATATCTGTCACGAGAACAGTGCTGACATAAGTGCATTGCGTTTACTAAATTATTAGTATGTTCCACTAACTAGAGCCAACCTTCGATATGTTTCTCTGTATGGCTTCTAATAAAAAATAGACTGCAAGAATCTTGAAATAATAGAGTATTTATAAGGGATGATAAAAACTTAGGGAGGAATCGTAGAGAATGGAAGTTAAAATAATGGAGTGGAACATAAACCAAAGGGGTAGAACAGGGAAAACAATACCCTTATGGATATTAGATAAGGTTCCGGATGATATTAATATTATTATCCTAACAGAATTTAACTGCCGTGCAGAAAATATTAATGAATTTTATACAAGAATGGAATGCATGGGATTTTATTACGTCACTACTAATTATTCTTTTAAATACGCAAATGATATTTTTATTGCCATTAGGGATAAAGGAATTAGGGTAGAATCTATATCTTTTTTCAAAGCATATCCAGACGAACCAAATAGCACTTGTTGTATAGACTGGGATAGTATTCCGGAAAATTTAAGAATTGATGTTATCATTGACAATAACCTCGTAACTATCCTAGGTATTAGAATTAAAGAGTTAAAAGGTGATTATGATTCCCGTCGAATCGAAATGGAAACCGTAATGAAATGGGTCAAAGAAATCTCAAATCCTATAGTTATATTAGGTGATTTCAATAACCTACGTGATAATACCCCAATAGCAGAGTGGAATTTAAATGTCTTGGATAATTTATTGGGTAGCGATTTTATTCGTACAACACCTACTAATCATTCGTGGGGATTGGCATATTTTAATGGACAATTTGATGGGTACATTAAAAACGATCATATAATCTGTAAAAATATTAATCAATGCACAGTTGAACAATATGACTGGAATTTTGCTAAGCATTATCGACTAGACGTTATTGATAAATTTGGCAAACAAGAATCAATAATACCTGTTGGTGAGCCCGATCATGGAATTCTGTTTGCCAAAATAGAACTTTAGTTTAAGTTTATTGATATGTTCCCACAAACGACAGCCAATCTTGGATATGTTTCCAAGTACGAGCCTCAATAAAAAAAGGGATTTAAACGATAAGGTTGATAGCTATAACCTCATCTCAAAACACGTGGAGACGGTAGTATTGATGTCTAGGGTAGAAAATTAAAATAGGGTTGAAGGCTTGATATATAAGGGTTTTCAAGTGTTGGTAGAAATGCAGTGTTATATTGCATAAGAAACTAATCTTGGAAACCCTTATTTTTATTGTTTTAGGGAACAAGTCTGAAATTAAGGGTATTTTAGGGTCGAGTATGTAGGTTAGATGAATTAGTGGGGTTGTGTAGGTGGGATAGATGAAATTTATAAATTTATCACAAAATAAATCACTAATATTAGAATTTGGTATTGACATAC
>DUNZ01000207.1 GCA_012839085.1 Clostridiales bacterium | reverse complement strand
TTCTTAGTTCCGATAGTTACATGATTTGGAGTTGCTCGATAACTACTTTTATTAACTAAGGTTCTACTTACCTCTACCCCATTTTCATACACAACCTTATATAACTCGGCTCTATAACCTTTCTTAGCTTTCTGTGTAATCTTTTTATAAGATGTTGGTTTTGTTGGGTCTTTTGTAATTATATCCGCTGGAGGATCAATTTCTGCTACAACCTTTTCTTCAAAGACAATCTTTCTGTTAGCAACATCTCGTTTCTCTTGCCCCCAGATACGAATGGTTAGTTTTCGATCTTTGGTAAAGGCTTCAATTAATATGGGTAAATCGGTATTATTTCTAAACTTAAAGTCCTTAACCCCATCTGCAATTGCAGCATCAAAGGATAAGGGTACATAAGAAACTGTCATAGAATGGGCATATCGCTCCACAACTTCCAGTTCTGCATTCAATATTGCATTATAAAAAGTTGTAGTGGTTTGGCATGAACCGCCACCGATACTATCTATAATCTCTCCATCCGAGTAAGCACCTGCAAAAAAATACCCATTTTCCAGAGTAAAGGGTTCTAAAACTTCTTGGCAGGAAAAGACTTCTCCAGGATACAAGACTGAATTATTAATAAATCTAGCCCCTGTATCGATATTCGCAGCTCTTCCTTCATTCGAAGTCTTAAAATCTGTTGTAAATTCACCGATGATATCCTTGCTCTTTTTCAAATCCTCTATGGTAAAGGCGGGCATATCATCCACCATAACAGCAGACATGGTGATATCATGACCATTCCAATGATCAACCTTATCTTTCAGTATAGAATAGGTCTCCTCTATATCAACTTTACTTCCTAGCTTATGCTCCTTATAGACAAATTCTCCGTTGACCCTTGAGAAAGAGGCATTAACGGGAGCAATATTGTATGCACTAGCTTCGATCTCTAGAAGCTCTCTAAGACGATTTTCATTGTATGTAAAGGTTAGGGGATAAACTACTTTCCCTTGTTCGATATCCTTCATATCCTTATACCGTTTAATTAGGTTTCCTGACTTACCAAGGCTTAGAGCTTGCTCAATATAATCATTGGGTTCATAGGTATATCCAAGATCTCCCATGGTCGTATATACAATACTGTCATCAACAAAAATAGCAATACTTTTACTTCTAAGATCACTTAAATATTGATCCATGGCATCTTGTGCTTCTTTTTTGGTCATCCCACTGATATCCACTTGATTGATGAAAACCCCTTTACAGATCCGATCCTCCGAGGTCTGCGCTTTCGCATTTAGAGCTTGTCCAAAAGTTACAAAAGAAACAAAAGACAAGAATACTGCAAATAAGTATATTCTAAATTTTTTCATAAGAAATCCTCTCCTTAATACAAGCTAAAATAAAACTATAGTCTTAAATAGTCGAATAAATATCCTTCTAATACTTCCAATTGTATCATAACCGATTGGAATTGTCATGATTTAAATACAAGCTTTAAAAGGTAATTATTAATAATTTCCCTCTTCCACTTCTTCTTAAGTTCAAGATTCCAAGGATAAAAGTCTTGTTATTTAATTTAAAAATCATGGCAAAAATTTTGATCGGATTTTTATTTTATATGGAGGGACTTTAAAAAAGTAAGATTATAAAATCTTACTTTTATTATTTAAATATATTGACTAAGATAGACGCCACTGAGGTTATGAAACTTAAAATACCAAATATAATGGTTATTAGTATCTGAATTCTGAATTTACGTCTTTCTTTTCTTTCTTGTGTATATTCACTTACTATTGCATCAATTTTAGAGCTTAACTCTTTTTTGCTTTCATTCATTTTTAATTCTGTGCTCTCGGATAGTTTTTCAATTTTACCGGTTATCTCTTTGATATTCTCAGAAAACTTCTTTTCATAACTTTCAATAAATTTGTCAATCTTTAAATTTATTTCTTTATTACTATCCGATATTTTTTGAGCTGTTTTTTCTGCAGAACTTTCTATCTTATGGTTGGTTTCTTTAATATCTTGTCTTATACAATTAATATCAACTCGAATTTCCCCAATATCTTCCTTAAAATCTTGTCTTACAACATTTGCTTTTTCATCTATCTTTTCGTAGATTTTACAAATAAATTCTTCATTACTAATAGTATCACTTCCCTTGGCGCCTACCTTATATTCTCTATGTTTAATAGACCTACTACTATTGTATGTATCTTTTCTGGAAACTTGAAATGTTTTATTTTTAAATTTTAAACTTTCTTCTTTATCTAACATGCATGTCCTAATAGATTTATTATCCATATAGGTTGTCCCCTTTATAGTTTAATAATCCACTACAGTCTCATGAATTTATATTACCATATATTTACAGTATGTCAATGGGTAAAAAT
>DUNZ01000206.1 GCA_012839085.1 Clostridiales bacterium | reverse complement strand
TTCATTTTGATGAAACCGGTCAGGATCTAATTGAATTTACCATTCCCAAAGGTCACGATTGGGTTAATAAACACATAAAAGACTTGGATTTGCAACATGATCGACTAATCATAATGTTACAGCGTGAGGGTAGCGATGTTATTGTTCCCACCGGTGATACTTTACTTCTAGAAGATGACAAGGTGATTATGCTAAATTTGGAACACAAATCGAAGCCCATACCGGAGAAACAATTAAAGCTTATATCGGAGAAACAACCGGAACATGAAACGGTGGGAAAATCGGAGGAACAAATTAGAGAAAAATCGGAGGAACAAATTAGAGAAAAATCGGAGGAACAAATTAGAGGAAAATCGGAGGAACAAATTAGAGAAAAATCGGAGGATCAAATTAGAGGAAAATCGGAGGAACAAGTTAGAGAAAAATCGGAGGAACAAATTAGAGAAAAATCGGAGGATCAAATTAGAGGAAAATCGGAGGTACAATTAGAGGAACAATCGGAGGAACAATCAGAGGAGTAATCTGAGTAACAATTATAGGAATAATCTGAGTAATAATCGGAGGAAGAAACGCAAGACCAATTAGAAGAAGAATCACAAGATTAATTCGATCTTAAAACATCTGAGAATCCTAAGGAAATAGAGATAGAATAGAAGGCTAATTACGAATTCAGCTGATGATTTCTGCAATTATATTATTGACAGTCATCAGCTTTTTATTATTTCAGCCTCTTTCCATCATTCATTTTCCATGATTTTTAGATATAAGATGTTTTAGATGACTTAAGATAGCATAAGATGATGATAGATAATGGTAGAAGACTTAAGATAATTCATGTAATTAAATTTAATTACTAAATCAAGTGTATAAAGATAGTAAATCTAGAATTTGGAAGTTGATGGAGATTCATTGATAAATTGGAAACTGGATTATATAATATAATGTAGAAGAAGTAACTAAAAAATTATTATATGTAATTTAAGTGATTAAAGCAATTGAGTAATCCGAGTATATGAGCAATTAAGTAATCCGAGTATATGAGCAATTAAGTAATCTGAGTATATGAACAATCAAGTAATCTGAGTATATGAGCAATTAAGTAATCCGAGTATATGAGCAATTGAGTAATCCGAGTATATGAGCAATTAAGTAATCTGAGTATATGAACAATCAAGTAATCTGAGTATATGAGCAATTAAGTAATCCGAGTATATGAGCAATTGAGTAATCCGAGTATGTGAGTAATTGAGTAATCCGACTATATGAGCAAATGAGTAATCTGAGTATATGAGTAATTGAGTAGTTCGATAAAAATAAGCTGAGCTATTAAATCCATTGGGATTTTCGGGCTTGTAAATATGAAGGAGAGGAGGTAGGAGTAGTGTCGTCTGAAAATATCTTTTTTGCTGTTATTTGTTGGGTGACTTCGCTTATTTTTGGGGCAATCGCTTTTTGTGCCTTCAAACGGAAAGATCCTATGCATTTTTGGTCAGGAACTACGGTAAGCCCTGAAGAAATCGAAGATATTCCAGCATACAACCGTGCTAACGGTTTGATGTGGACAGTATATTCCCTTTGTATACTTGTGGCTGGTATCCTGTCCCTGTATAGTATGAAAATAGGTACTATTTTATTAGTAACTGTATGTCTACCAGGAAGTGTATTCTTAGTCCTTGCTTATAAGCTGATTTATAAAAAGTATAAAAGGACATCAGATACTACTAAGAAAAGGGATCTTTCAAGACCAAAGACACCCAAAGGGCTTGTTATTGCTAGCATTATAATTACGGTAATAATTTTTATAGCCATGGGTTTCTTATTCTATTATGGTGAAAAAGATCCTGAAGTAAGTGTGTATGATGATCGTATAGAAATCAAAGCCATGTATGAATTAAACATTGACTTTTCTGAGATTGCTGATATATCTCTTATTGATAAAAGTGTGAGCGATATTGGTATTGGTAGAAGAACCAATGGTTATGGTGGGATTGGTGGTGCCCTAAAGGGATATTTTAAGTCTGATACACTGGGTGAAAGCATAGTCTTTGTTCAATCGAAAGCCTCACCTACCATAAAGATTGAACGCATCCATCCGAGAGACCTATATATTAATTTCCGAGATAGTGATAGTACCAAGAATTTATATAATGAATTGATAGCCAAATACCACTAATTACTGGTGACTGGTGGCTCTAGTAACAATAAAAGGGTAGAACATATGACCAACACTTTATGCGTTTGGTCGTATCGGTCTACCCTTTTATTTTACTGTAAACCCTGATTTTTTCTTATAAAGATGATTGAATATCTGAATGAAAAATATTTGTCAAAAGCACTTTATTCTTTTAACGACATATTATAACTGTAAGATATGGAATTTTATTTATGGCGGTATTGGAGGATTTATAATATGGAATTTACAGTAAAAGAAATTATCAATTTAATTATGAAACGAATGGTCTGGATTATAATCAGTCTCTTTGCTGGATTATTAGCATTGTATATATATAGCAAGTTTTTAATAAATCCTTCCTATACAGCTTCTGTGCAGCTATATGTAATACCCAATGATTCGGAATCCAGTGTCAATCTGAATGAATTGAATTATGCGCAGAAAGTTGTAACAACCTATATTAATTTCTTAAATACCAATGTTTTCTATGAAAAAATACAAGAAGATACCAAGCTAGATTATTCCATTGGTCAATTAAAGAATATGACATCAGTAAAAAGTGTTAATAATACAGAAATATTTCAGATTAGTGTTACTACTTATAGTGCAGAAGATTCTTATGCCTTGGCTGAAAGTATGCAAAGAATTGCTCCCGAATTAATAAGAACAATCAAGCCATCGGCTAAAATAAGTGTGGTTGATCCAGTAAAATTTCCTAAGAGACCTTCTGGACCCAATATAATAAAAAACAGTCTCATCGGAGGTATGTTAGGGCTTGCAATTTCTTTGATTATAATATTTTTAATTGAAATTCTTGATGTCAATATAAAAGGTAAGGAAGATTTAAATTCTAACTACCAATTACCAGTACTTGGTGAAATACCTTCTATAAATCCCTCAAAAGAAGGGATTTATAGAAGAATTCCATTCTTACGAAAGAAAAAGAAAGCTTTCAATAGTAAAAATACCTTTAATGATAGGTTGAAATTCATATATAGTGAATCCTTCAAATCTCTTAGAACTAATTTACGTTTTGTATTAATAAAAGAGGGATGTAAAAAAATCATCATAAGCAGTCCTTTACCCAGTGAAGGTAAAAGTACGACAAGTATTAATCTGGGAATCACATTATCTCAAACGGCCTCTAGGGTTCTTATTATCGATTGTGATTTAAGAAAGGGTAAGCTTCATAATTACTTTAATATAAAGTATAAACCAGGACTAACGGATGCCTTATCAGGAATGTCAGAATTAAAGGATGTAGTAAAAAATACTTCCTACGAAAATTTAGATATTATCCCTTTAGGCTCCATATCTCCAAACCCTTCAGAACTATTAGCAAGTAGTCAGATGGAGAAGCTAATGCTTATCCTTGAAAAAGAATACAGTTATATTATATTTGATACGCCACCGGTTAATGTTTTATCAGACTCTCTTAGCTTGGTAAAATACTCCGATGGTATACTTATGGTAGTTAGGGATGGAATCACTTCTCATCCGAATTTAAAAAATGCATTGGATAAATTTGAACTAACCCAAGGGAATATACTTGGATTTGTTCTTAACGACATCTCAATCAATCAAGGGAAGAAATTAAATTATTATTATTCTCATTATGGTGTAAATCATGATTGATATTCATACTCATATATTACCTTATATGGATGATGGTGCAAAAAATGTAGAAGAAGCTCTTAGAATGATTGAGTGTTTAGAAGAACAAGGGGTTCAAACAGCAGTTTGTACTCCACATTTTGATCCTACTAAGGGTTCCATAGAAGAGTTTATGGTTCAAAGAGAAAAAGCATCCCTTGCCCTGAAAACTTTCAGGTTACCTTTAATTCTTGGAAGCGAGACCCTATATGACGACTTGCTTTTTCAATATTCTTCTCTAGACCATATTTGTATTCATAATACAAAATATCTTTTACTGGAATTGCCTTATCAAGATCAATGGAGTGATTATGATTTCGAAGGTATTGAAAGATTAATCAATTTATATCACATTATACCAATTATTGCTCATATCGAAAGGTATCATTTCCTTTGGAAAAATAAAAAACATATCAAGCGATTCATGAACTTAGGCTGTGTCATGCAAATAAATGCTAAGACCATTATTGATAAAAAGAAGAGAAAAACGGCACTTCATTATATTGAAAAAGGATTCATCGATGTCATAGGAAGTGATAGTCACAACATGTCCAAAAGGCCTCCAAATCTAAAGTATGCCTTTGTTATTATAGAAAAGGAGATCGGAAAAAGCTATTGTGACCGATTACAAGAAAATGCAAATTTGATTATTAGGGGGATAAGGATAAGAAATGATGTAAGTAGGTTTATGTTAAGGGGCAGTGAATTTTAAAATGAAATTTAATCGATTAAAACCAAAAATTTTATTTACCATAGATGCTATTATTGTTTTTGTTACATGTTATATAATTTATTACTTGATACCCAGATGTGAAATTCAACAAAGTGAATTCGGTTTTCACGTATTCCTAAGTCATATATTTGTGATTATATTTAGTACAGCACTCAGTCAATTTATAATGAAAAGTTACAAAAACATATGGAAATATGCTGAGTATCTTGAATATATAAAATTTATGCTTGGGGTAATATTGGGATTTTTAATATATTTTCTGACCAATTACTTTTTATTTTCAAAGAAAACATCCGCCATATTTTCCATAGCCTCATGTTCCGTTTCTATTTTACTAATGTTATTGGTACGATTTTTATATAAAAAATATCGTACAAAACTTTTTAATATGACAAGAAATAAATTGCCCATAGCTATTATTGGTGCCGGTGGCGCAGGAGTACTTTTATTTAATGAAATCCTTTATAACAAAAGCACCAATTATTCTGTTCGCTGTTTTATCGATGACGATCCGGATAAGATTGGAAAAAAGATACGGAATATAATGGTGTATGGGCCCATAGACTGTTTTAATGATATCATAAAAGAAATTTCTGTCAGTGAAGTAATCGTAGCCATACCTTCTCTTACGGAGCAAAGAAAAAAGGAGATATTAGAGATTGTTACTAAGGCGGATGTCAAAGTTAAAATTCTCCAAGATTTAATATCCATCCTACAAAATGGTTCTAACCTATTATCCTCTGTGCGGGATTTCAAGATAGAAGAACTCATAGGAAGGCAGTCTGCCTCATTTGATGAGTCAGAGATCAAGTCCTATTTAAATCAAAAGACCATTATGGTAACCGGTGGAGGGGGATCCATTGGCTCTGAATTATGTCGTCAAATTGCCAAGTCAAATCCGAAACGTTTAATTATCATTGATAATTATGAGAATAATGCCTATGATATCCAACAAGAATTATGTGCAGAGTATAAAGATTCCTTAAATTTATCCGTTGAAATTGCCTCGGTACAGGATAAAGAAAAAATAGATATCTTATTTGAAAAATACAGACCTGAAATCATATTTCACGCAGCAGCCCATAAACATGTTCCTTTTATGGAGGATTGTACCGATGAAGCAATAAAAAATAATATCTTTGGAACCTATCATACGGTTCATGCAGCCCACCGTTATCATGCTAAGAAATTTGTGCTTATATCCACGGATAAGGCGGTAAACCCAACCAGTATGATGGGGGCTAGTAAAAGAGTATGTGAAATGATTGTTCAAAGTATGAAAGAAGTAAGTGCCACAAGTTATGTTACAGTACGCTTTGGAAATGTATTAGGTTCCAACGGTTCTGTAATACCATTATTTAAACGTCAAATTCAACAAGGTGGTCCAGTCACCATTACCGATAAAAGAGCTTACCGATATTTTATGACCATATCTGAGGCAGCCCAATTGGTATTAAGGGCTTGCACTATGAATTCCCATTCAGAAACCTATGTGCTAGATATGGGGCAACCAATCAATATCTTAACTTTAGCTGAGAATTTAATTCGTTTAATGGGATATATCCCCTATACAGAAATTCCAATTGTAGAAATTGGCATGCGGCCAGGAGAAAAATTATACGAAGAACTGTTAATGCATAACGATGATTTATCGGAAACAGAGAATGCTAAGATTTTTATAGAAAAACATCATACAATTTCACAGGAAGAAATTGAAACCATATTAGAGAAGTTAAGAAAAGCACTGGAAACCAAAGATATGGAGAAGATTAAAGAGGCTTTAATGGAAGCCGTTCCTACCTTTCAAAAGAATAGCTAAATTATTTATATAAGCCGATTCTGCGAGCTTGAAAATGTCCTCTGTTGGCACGAAATAGAACTCCTTTCATATATTAATTCTATGACGATATGAGAGGGGTTCTTTATTTTTATGGAATATAAGGAGTTTAAGAGATGTCTGGATATTCTATGTTCTAGCCTTGGACTAATCCTTCTGCTACCGATTTTTCTTATCCTTTCAGTACTAATAAAGTTAGAATCCAAAGGCCCTATCATCTATAAGCAGTTACGCTTGGGATTGCATGGGAAAGAATTTACCATGTACAAATTTCGAACCATGTATTTAGGTGCAGAAAAAGAAGGAGTCTATGAATTAAAAGGGGATAAAAGAGTAACCAAAGTAGGCAGAATACTGCGATCAACCAGCTTGGATGAACTACCTCAATTATTTAATATCCTAAAAGGGGATATGTCTTTTATTGGTCCTAGGCCACCCCTTACTTATCATCCATGGAAATTTCATCAATATACAGTACCACAGAAAAAAAGATTTATGGTAGCCCCAGGAATAACTGGTTTAGCGCAAATCCATGGTAGAAAAGACTTAGATTGGGACAGGCGAATCCAATATGATATGGAGTATGTAGAGAGACTAAGTTTCCTTCTAGATTTAAAAATTTTAATTCGAACCATCTTTCATGTCCTTTCTATGAAGGACAATGTAAATGTCAGCGAAACCGTAAATGAGAAAAGAGATTACCCATTTATCAAACTTATGTATGCAACCAATGATAGGAATATAGCCAAGATTGCTGAGGATAATGGAGTTGATTGGATATGGATTGATCTAGAGATCATAGGAAAAGAAGAACGACAAGGGCATCTAGATACTCGAATATCCCATCATAATATAGAAGATATAAAGAAAATTAGAGAAGTGATTAAGAAAGCAAAGATTATTGTACGAGTCAACCCCATACATGATGGTTCAAAAGAAGAGATTAACAGAGCAATCGAAGATGGGGCTGATATTATTATGCTTCCATTCTTTAAAAGTAAAAAAGAAGTGGAGCAATTGATTCAATATACCAAGGGAAGGGTAAAAACATGCTTGCTTTTTGAAACCCCTGAGGCAGTAAAAAATATAGATAAAATCTTAAGTGTACCCGGAATTGATTATGCTCATGTAGGAATCAATGACCTCCATATTGGCTATCAACGACCCTTTATGTTTTCTTTGGTAGTGGATGGTACTGTTGAAGCAATCTGTAAGAAATTTAGGGAGAAAGGAATTCCTTATGGTTTTGGCGGTATTGCAAGAATAGGACATGGTTTGATACCGGCGGAATATTTAATCGGTGAAATTTATCGCCTTGGGTCTAGTATGGCCATTTTATCTAGAAGTTTTTGTAAGGTCAGTAGAGAAGATGATTATGAAACCATAGAAAAGATTTTCAATGAAGGAATTCGAGAGATCCGAAGCTTTGAAGAGAAAATTCGAAAAAAGGATTATCGATATTTTCTTAGAAATCAAAGAATTTTAAAAAGGAAAGTGGCTGAAATCGAAGAGAATATGAAAAAAGGTAGGGAAGTCATATGAAGCTATTATTGACCGGTGCTTTTTCATATACAGCGGAGCAAATCAAAGAATTGGGAACGATCGTAGGAGAAGTTGTCTATATGAAAGATGAGAGAGAGGAAATTACCTTTGATGTATCAGATATTGATATTGTGGTCTGTAATAATTTGTTTTTATATCATCCCATAGAGCAATTCAAACAAGTAAAATTGATTCAACTAACCAGTGCAGGTTTTGACAGAGTACCCATGGACTATATAAAATCAAAAAAGATTCCAGTGGAAAATGCCAAAGGGGTATATAGTATTCCTATGGCAGAATGGGTAATCTTAATGATTCTGCAATTCTATAAAAAAAGTAAAAACTTTCATTGGAATCAATGGAATCATCAATGGGTTAAGCAAAGAGACCTCCTAGAATTAAGTGGTAAGACAGCAATTATCGTTGGATTTGGCAGTGTAGGTAGAGAAGTTGCAAAAAGATTACGACCCTTTGATTTAACCATAATCGGAATCGACTTGACTCTAATGGAAAGTGATCTAGCCGATGAATTCTATACTTTTGACCAAGTGGATCAAGTCTTAGATCGAGCGGATATTTTAATCTTAGCACTACCCTTAACCCCAGAGACTTATCGCTTTATAAATAGGGAGAGACTTTCCAAACTGAAACGTACTTGTATCCTAATCAATGTATCAAGAGGGGCCATTATTGATGAAAAAGCTTTAATCGTAGCTTTATACAAGAAACAACTTTATGGAGTTGCCCTAGATGTTTTTGAAGAAGAACCCTTAAATAGGGAGAGCCCCTTATGGGAATTTGAAAATGTAATTATTACCCCACATAATTCTTATGTTTCTGAGCAGGTTGGCAATCGGCTCTATACCCTTATGAAGAATAATATCAGTAATTTTGTCCAGCACTATCATACACTTAAGACGCAAGAAATAAAAAAGTATCGCTACTGCATTGTTACCACTATGTCAAGTTCTATTGATTATTGGATTAAACCCTTTTTGCCCTTATATCATAAATATGGCTTTGAGATAACCGTACTTTGCAATATGACCCCTGAATATAGAAAGGAACTGAAAAAGAAATACCCCTATATCAAGGCGATTTCTATCCCAATGCCCAGGGGAGTTGATTTTGCAAAGTCCATAAAAGCAATCCAACTCATATACAAAGTACTGAAGAAGGGAGAGTATCATATGGTTCAATACTCGACTCCCAATGCCAGTTTATATACCGCTATTGCTGCTTATTTTGCAAGAATACCAATCCGCTTATATTGCCAGTGGGGTATGGTTTTTGTAACCATGAAAGGTTTTAAGCGATTTGCTTTTCAAATGATGGAGAGACTGGTATGTCTCTTGTCCACTCAGGTTCAACCAGATAGTCATGGAAATCTTATATATTGTAGAAAAAGAAGGTTTTATTCCAAAAAGAAAAGTACTGTGATATGGAATGGCAGTGCTAAGGGTGTAGATTTCGATAAATTTAATATTCATATGAAAGAAATTTATCGTAGGGAAATCCGTAAAAAGTATGAGATCGACAAAGATAGCATTGTCTTAGGTTTTGTAGGGCGTCTAGGAAAGGAAAAAGGATGCCAGGAACTTTTTGAAGGATTTAAAATATTAGAGAAAAAATACCCCAATTTAAAACTTCTTTTTGTAGGGCCGCTGGAAAAAGAAGAGACCATTGATCCAGCATTATTAAAATGGTTTTATGCCAACAAACGAATTATCAAAACAGATCGAGTACCCGATGTAGAAAAATATATGGCAGCTATGGATATCTTTATTCTTCCTAGTTATAGAGAAGGCTTTGGTATGTCCGTAGCAGAAGCTGGGGCTATGGGAGTGCCTGTGATCGTAACCGATATCCCAGGACCCATCAATGCAATGCTTCCAGGTGTTACTGGAATAACCATACCTGTAAAAGATATGGATGCCCTAGTAGATGCAGTGGAAGAGCTAGTCAATGATGAAGAAAAAAGAATTCGATTTGCTAAGGCAGGTTATGAATTTGTAAAAAGTCATTTTGATTCCAAGATATTTGCCAAAAAATTATTGCTAAATAGAATGAAATTGGTGAAAGGCTGTAAGAAAATATGAAGGTATTAATCACTGGTAAAGGTAGTTATATTGGAGGAAATTTAAAAGCATGGTTAGAAAAGACTGGCGAATTCCTTGTGGATGAATTGGATATGGAAAGTCCAGATTGGATTCATTATGATTTTACTCCCTATGATACTGTCATCCATGTGGCAGCAATTGTACATAAGAAAAATAAAATTCCTTGGTCTATTTATTATAAAGTCAATACGATCCTCCCTTACAAAGTGGCAAGAAAAGCAAGGGAAAGTCAAGTAAAACAGTTTGTATTTTTCTCCACCATGGCTGTCTACGGTCAAGGAAAGGAATTGCCCAAGGGAAATATCATTGATGAAAATACCCCACTAAGGCCGAAAAAGGCCTATGGAAGAAGTAAGCATATGGCAGAAGGAAAGCTTCAGAAATTAAATACAGAAAAGTTCAAAGTTTCCATTGTAAGACCACCCAATGTATATGGAAATGCTTGCTCGGGTAATTATATCAATTCTTTTATAAAATTAGTAAAGTTAACACCAGTGCTTCCCGTAATTTATACCGATTGCAAGCAGGGATTTATATATATTGATAATCTATGTCAATTTATCCAGCAATTAATTCAGGATCAAAAGGCAGGAATTTTTCATCCACAAGATGGAGAGGGCATCTCTAGCTTTGACTTGCTTTCAGAGATAGCCCGTATCCTCCATAAAAAAGTATGGTATTCCTATATATTGGGTAAAATCATAAGTTACTTTTATAAAGTTCCCATGGTAGTTAAGATTTTCGGAGGGGTTTCTTATAGCACTAGTTTATCACAGAAACCATATAATAATTATTCAAGGGTAGATTTTAAAAAAGCCTTAAGGGTAATCATTAGAACTCCAAGGAATAGTAATGATTAATAAGACAGGAAATGGATGGAGATAGGTGTATGAGAGTATTGGTAGTATCTTGTAGTCCATGGAGAAATGATAATAATATTGGGAATACCTATACGAATATATTCAAAGGAATCGAGAATATCGAAGTTGCTCATATTTGTTGTGGAGGAGGGACTCCCGATACTGATTTTGTCAAATGTCATCTGCATATCAGTGAAGGAGATATTCTTAGGAATTTAATTTATCCTCAATATAAATGTTGCCGTACAATCTCTAGGAATAAAAAGGAGATAAAAACTTCTGGAAAAAGAAGCAAACTATATGATTTTATGCGAACCCATCGATTGCAACTATTCTTTTTATTTAGAGATTTCATTTGGATCTTTAAGAATTGGATTTGTGATGATTTAAAAAAATTTGTAGATGATTTTAAACCAGATCTTATTTTTGCGCAATTTTTGGATCGAAGTTATTTAAATGAGATGCTTCTTTTCCTGAAGGATTATACCAAGGTTCCTTTAATTGTCTACGCCTGGGATGATGTATATAGTTTAAAGCAATTTTCCCTATCTCCGATCTTTTGGATCAACCGCTTCTTGCAAAGAAAGAAACTAAGGAAAATATCAGAATTAAGCTCCCTTATGTATGTCATATCAGAAAAGCAAAAGGAAGAATATTCGAAAGCCTTTGGACGCAATTGCAAAATCTTATATAAAGGTTTTGAATTTGAGGAAGAAGCCCCATATGAAGCCAAGCATCATCCCTTAAAACTAGTCTTTTCCGGTAATATAGGTACAGGACGCTATAAAACCCTTGGACGAATTGCTTCTGCTTTAAATGAAATCAATAAGGATGGAATCAAGGCAGTATTATATATTTATACCTCGACTCCCTGTAGTTATAAAATGAAGCATATCTTAGAATATCCAGTCAGTGTACGCTGGATGAAATTTGTATCATCGGAAGAAATTGCAGTCATTCAAAAAGAGGCAGATATTTTAATCCATGTAGAATCCTTTGCATTGAAGGATCGATTAAAGGTAAGATTATCATTTTCTACAAAACTAGTGGATTATTTTAAAAGTGGTCGATGTATTTTTGCTGTTGGAAGTAGAAAACTTGCCTCCATCGATTATTTATCGAAAAATCAAGGGGCAGTTATTGCCTATAAGGAAAGTGAGATAAAAAGAAAATTAGAACGACTCATAAGCTCACCGAAATTAAGAAAAAAATATGCACATAAGGCATGGGAATGTGGACGCAGAAATCATCAGAGAAAGATCATACAAAAAACCTTACAAAGTGATTTGGAGTATGTATTGCAAGAGAAATAATACTTGAGGTGAGTTTTATTGAAAATCTATTTAGTAAATATCATTCTGTTGATTTTGTATAGAGGTCTTTTTTTAAAGGATAGCTCTCCGAAAAATAATAAAATATTTTGTATCCTAGCATCCTGTAACTGGATTTTATTATCCGGCCTTCGTCATTTAACCATTGGTGCTGATACCATAAAATATGGTTATTATTTTGAACAGGCTAAAAAAATTTCTTGGGGCACCTTATGGAAGGATGGAGTAAACATTTTTATTCATGGAACCATGGGGAAAGATCCAGGATATATCGTATTTCAGAAATTGCTTCAATTTTTCACGGGGAGTTATCGGGTCTATTTAATACTGATAGCAGTTATATTTACCCTGTCCCTAGGAATATGGATCTATAAAAACTCCAGGGATTCCTTTGTAAGTTTTCTGATCTATTCCTGTTTGTTTTATTCTTTTTTTTCTATCACTGGAACCAGGCAGACGGTAGCCACAGCCTTGGTAGTATTTGTGGGATATAATTTTATTAAGGAAAGAAATTTCCGGATATTCTTACTCTTAATACTGATAGCCATGACCATTCACTTTTCTGCTATATGTTATTTGCCTTTTTACTTCATAGCCAATAAGGAAATTACAAATAAATATTTAGTCCTTTATGGAACTGCATTCTTTGGAGTTTTTATCTTTAAAGAGCAAATTTATCGATTAGGCACTAAATTAATCGGATATGACCAGTATCTTCCTTATGAAGAGACTGGAACTACTTGGACCTTCTCGTTTTTCCTTTTGGCTTTAACCGTGGTTACTTTACTGAAGCGAAATGAGATATTGAAAAATAATGCTAGAGCCAAACATTTTATCAATGCTTTATTTATTGCAGCCTTGCTTGTACCCTTTACTTTCGTAAACCCTGCAGCCATGCGGGTCATCCAATATTACTCACTATCCATTATGTTATTGGTGCCAGAAATCATATCTTCTTTTCAGAAAAAAGAAAGAATTTTCGTCTATTTTGTTGCATGTTCCACCTTAATTGTCTTGCTAATTAGGAACAACCCTACTTATATCTTTTTTTGGCAACAATGAAATCCAGAAAGGTAGGTATATTATTGAAACTGGCTTTTGTTTCTAATTATTTGAACCATCATCAATTGTATCTCTGTAATCAATTTTATAAAAGCTGTGAGGAATTCTATTTTATTGCCACTGAGAAAATCTCAAGGGCTAGATTGGAAATGGGCTATGAGGATATGGATTCAAAGAATCCTTTTGTGATTAAAATGTATGAGGACAATGATCAAAAGTATTATGCTTATGACATTATTAAAAACTTTGATGTAGTTATTTTTGGCGCCTGTCCATCGGATCTTATAGAGTTAAGGATGAGTAAGAATCGGTTAAGTTTTCTTTACACGGAACGATTCTTAAAAAAAGGCCTATGGTACCGCTTCATACCATCCACCAGAAAAAAAATATGGAATAGAGTAGTGAAATATCGGGGTAAGAATCTCTTTGTTTTATGTGCCAGTGCCTATACTTCTTATGATTTATCTCTCTTTGGATTCAAAAATAAATGCTATCAGTGGGGGTATTTCACAGAGGTAGCCAAGGTTGATAAAAGAGAATTAATGAATAAAAAAGACAAGTCCCATGGTAACATTCTATGGGTAGGACGGTTCATTCATGGGAAGCGTACCAAAGATGTCATCTTTTTAGCAAAAAAGTTAAAGAAGCAGAAACTGGATTTTACTATCAATATAATAGGTAGTGGCAAATATGAAAGACCTCTAAAAAGCTTGGTAAAATTCCTAAGTTTATCAGAAGAAGTTCGTTTTTTAGGTTCCATGACCCCAGACAATGTTCAAAAATACATGGAAGAGGCCAATATTTTTCTCTTTACCAGCAATTTCAAAGAGGGATGGGGGGCAGTGATGAATGAAGCTATGAGCAGTGGCTGTGCTGTTGTTGTAAGTCATGGGGTTGGAAGTGCTCCTTATCTTATTGAAAACAAAAAGAATGGTTTCATTTATCAGTGTGGAAATATTAATGATTTATACCAAAAAGTAACTACCCTAATCAGGAATCCCAAACTTCAATCAATTTATGGAAGCAGGGCATATGATGCCATGGTAAACACTTGGAATCCAGAGCTTGCGGCTTCTCGCTTCATAGAAATTTCTAAAAATCTTTTGGATGGAAAAGAAAGCTACTATCGCTATGGGCCATGTAGTAAGGCATATATTATTAAAGAAGACTGGTATCCATAATTAAATGGATAAATAAAAGCGAGGTTACCATGGGTCCATATAAAATATGCCAATATGATATCAAAGAGGTTCAAAAAAGCTTATTGGAGATTCTAATTGAACTAGATCGGATTTGTCGAAAGTACGAAATAAAGTATTCCTTGGAAGGGGGGAGCTTACTTGGAGCTATCAAATACAAGGGTTTTGTACCATGGGATGATGATATTGATGTTATCATGGAGCGAAAAGAATACGAAAGATTTTTAAAAGTATGTAAAAGGGAATTAAATAAGGAATTTTTCCTTCAAAATAATCGGACGGTTTATCATTTTCCCTTAAACTATTCCAAGCTACATAAGAGGGGAACCTTGTATGTTCAAGAAAGTATTGCCCATTTAAAGATACATCAAGGTTTATTTATTGACATTTTCCCTGTGGATCACATTTGTCCACCCTTATTACCATTGCAAGTCGCCCTGGTTGGAGCCTTAACCAGTGCCAGGCGTGTGAAACTAAATCGGATCTATAAGAAAAAAGAAGTCTTAACAAGAAATGCATTAAAATTATTGATCTACCAGATTTTATCCATATTCCCCCTATGGTGGATTAATTTTTTTATTGATGTAGCTTGTAAGGTTTTTAACATATTTCCTAGTAAATATGCCTATGAAGTCTGTAATCCAAATCGCAATTTCAAGCCCTTGAATCGTAGAATTTATCAGGAATTAAGGGAAGTTGAATTTATGGGTTTGCGTTTTTTAGCATCACAGCATTATAAAAAATTTCTAAAGTCTAGGTTTGGAGATATTCGAAAACTTCCACCAGTAGAAAAGAGGCGGCCAAGCCACAAAATTATTCGATGTAAGTTATGACAATAAGTCATTGTCTACTAGTAAAAATGAACTATGAAAACCCTGAGTCAATAATATTAGCTTTATGTCATGGAGGACAATGGATATGAAAATTCTTCACATTAATGCGGTTAGTGGTATCCGCAGTACTGGTAGGATATGTTCAGAAATTATTGAATTTATTAATAAAAATGGTCACAAAGGATATATTGCTTATTCGGATGGAATCAAAGCCAGGGGCTATAAAATCGGGACTAAATTTGATCATAAACTCCATGCTCTCTTATCTAGAATTAGTGGAAAACAGGCATATTTTTCTATAATAGAAACCTATCGTCTACTAAAATATATGGATTTTTTAAAGCCGGATATCATACACTTGCATAATCTTCATGGGAACTATATTAATATCAAAATACTCTTAACATACATAGGGAAAAAGGATATCCCTACGGTCTTAACCCTGCATGATTGCTGGTATTTTACAGGGAAGTGTTTCCATTATACGGTCGATCAGTGTTACAAATGGAAAGAGGAATGTCATCATTGTCCCAGAGTACACAAAGACAATCCTAGCTGGTTTTTTGATAAAAGCAGAAAAATCTATCATGACAAGAAAAAGTTCTTCGGACAGATGAAACATCTAGCAGTCGTTGGTGTCTCCGATTGGATTACAGGGGAAGCAAAACAATCCTTACTTAAGAATGCTAAAATCATCAGCAGAATCTATAACTGGGTAGATTTTAATGTTTTTCAACCGGTTAATTCAGAGGATTTACGCCGTCGAATGAACTTAGAGAATAAGTTCGTTATCCTGGGGGTAGCCAGCTTTTGGACAGTGGATAAGGGCTTTTACGAATTTCTTCATCTATCAAAAAAACTACCTAAGAATATGGTCATTGTATTAATTGGTAATATAAAAGAGAATATAGGAGCCTATAAAAATATTATCCATATCAAGGAGACCCATAGCATTACAAGTATGGTTAAGCTCTACTCCATGGCTGATGTTCTCTTAAATCTGTCCATGGAAGAAGCCTGTGGAAGAGTAACCATCGAGGCCTTAGCATGTGGTACTCCAGTTATAGCTATGAACTCCACATCGAATCCAGAGCAGATTGGAGAATCTTGCGGTTATGTGGTTGAAAAAAATGATAGAAAAGATCTATTTAGAAAGATTGGTCTAGTGTATCAAAATACAAAAAATTATTATAGCTCACATTGTATTCATTATGCGAAAAAAACCTTTAATAAAAGTGTTTGTTTAAATGAATATATGAAAGTCTATCAGGAAATCAGCGGTGGCTAATTTGCTACATAATCCTATGAAAACTAAGGGGGGAAATCCAATGAAATCTCGAAATGATAGTAGTATCGATCAAATAAAAAAAGGAGCCTTAATATCTTACCTGGCCATTGGCGTAAGCTTGCTATCCGGATTATTATACACTCCTTGGATGGTAAGGCAAATCGGAGTAAACGACTATGGCCTGTATACCTTAGCCACATCCTTGATTAGTATCATCCTAATAGACTTTGGTATAGGGGAAGCCGTTTCAAGATATATAAGCAAATATAATGCCGAAGGAGATCAGAAGAAGGTTAATGATTTTCTAGGCCTAGTGTATAAGTTATACATTTTAATTGACCTAGTTATCTTTCTTGCCCTAATCCTTCTCTATTTTTTTATACCAGTTATTTATTCGGAATTAACTCCAGGGGAAGTGGAAAAATTCAAGGTTATTTATATAATCATTTCCACCTTCAGTATCCTTTCTTTGCCTTTTATTACTCTCAATGGCATATTGACTTCCTATGAGAAATTTAAAGCCTTAAAACTATGTGACTTAATTCATAAGGTAATGGTTTTAAGCTTAATGGCCATAGCATTACTTTTTGGTTATAAATTATATGCTTTCGTATTAGTAAATGCATTTACGGGTTTGTTTTTAATTGTGATTAAACTCTTATATATTAAGAGAAAACTTCCGGTAAAAGTAAATTTTAAATATTGGGATAGTAAGCTTCTAAAAGATGTTTTTAGCTTTTCTATCTGGACAACGGTGGCCACCATTGCAAATCGTTTTATATTTAATATTACTCCTTCGATTCTTGGAGCAGTCTCTGGTTCCTCCCATATCGCTGTTTTTGGTGTTGCCAGTACCCTTGAAGGTTATGCTTACATCATATCAGGAGCAATCAATGGAATGTTTTTGCCTAAAGTGTCCAAAATACTTGCAAATAAAAAGGACGGGGAAGATGTATTACCACTGATGACTAAGGTAGGACGAATTCAATATAGTATCATAGGTCTTATCTTTGTTGGCTTTGCCATCCTAGGTAGAGAGTTTATCGATCTTTGGATGGGAAAAGATTTTGCCTTGGCTTATTACTGTGCCCTATTGATCATGTTGCCAGGGGTTTTTCGAGTTCCTCAGCTAATAGCAAGTGTCACCATCATTGCCATGAATAAGGTGAAAATCCAAGCCTTTGTATATGTAATAGTAGCAAGCTTAAATATTTTGTTTTCTAGTATGTTATCTCGTTATTTTGGGGCACTGGGTGCAGCAATCTCTATCTGCATCGTCTATATTCTACGACTAATTATCATGAACATCATTTATTATAAAGTACTTCGGATAAATGTTTTTTCCTTTTTCAAAGACTGCTATCTGAAAATGGCTCCTCCTATGTTAATCACATTAATCCTTGGCCTCATTATGAATCAATTTATTATAAATTCTTTGTGGACCTTCCTTCTAAAAGGAACCTTTATTGTAGTTTTATATATCATATTATTATGGAATATGTCTCTAAATCAATATGAAAAGTCCTTAATTAAAGGTGTCTGAGAGGGTTATGGTATGTATAAAAACAAAATATTACTGATTACAGGGGGTACTGGCTCCTTTGGTAATGCTATATTAAAAAAGTTTTTGAATACAGACATAGAAGAAGTTCGGATTTTTTCTAGAGATGAAAAAAAGCAAGATGATATGCGAAGATTTTATAAAAATGACAAGATAAAATTCTATATAGGAGATGTAAGAGACCTATCTTCCATTAGAAATGCAATGTACGGTGTGGACTATATCTTTCATGCTGCAGCCTTAAAACAAGTCCCATCCTGTGAGTTCTTTCCCCTGGAGGCTGTAAAAACCAATATTCTTGGAACCGATAATGTATTAACTGCTGCCATTGAATATCAAGTAAAGAAAATCATATGTCTATCTACCGATAAGGCTGCCTACCCCATAAATGCCATGGGGATTTCTAAGGCAATGATGGAAAAGGTCTTTATCGCCAAGTCTAAGACCGTAGAACCAGAGAAAACCACCATATGCGGTACCAGGTACGGGAATGTATGTGCTTCTAGAGGCTCTGTAATTCCACTTTTCGTAGAACAAATCAAGCAAGGAAAGCCCCTCACCATAACCAATCCCAATATGACCAGGTTTCTAATGAGCCTGGAGGAAGCGGTTGAATTGGTGGAATATGCTTTCCAATTTGGCAGTTCTGGTGATATTTTCATCAAGAAATCACCTGCTTGTACGATTCTTGATTTGGCAAAAGCCTTGTTAGAAATATTCCATGCTGAGAACCCAATTCGAATTATTGGTACCAGGCATGGGGAAAAGTTACATGAAACCCTGATGACGAAAGAAGAGTACTATGTGGCAGAAGATATGGGGGATTTTTACCGGATACCAGCCGATAAAAGAGACTTGAATTATGAAAAATATTTTACCCAGGGTGATCAAAATCTCTCAAAGGAAGTAGAATATAACTCCTACAATACCAAGCGATTGTCGATTGATGAGATTAAAGAAAAATTATTAAGTATTAATTATATCCAAAATGAATTGGTTGGGTGGTAAGAATGAAGGTATTGGTGACAGGCTCAAGGGGGTTCATCGGGAAAAATCTTATTATGAAATTGAAAGAGGAGAAAGATCTCGAAATATTGGAATATGATAAGGACATGGATCAAAACCAGCTGGAAAGATATTGTAAAGAAGTAGATTTTGTATATCATTTGGCTGGTATCAATCGAACGGATGATGAAGAAGAATTTATCCAGGGAAATGCTGGATTTACTTTAGATTTATTAGAACTTTTGAGTAAATATAATAAGGGATGTCCCCTTATGCTTGCCTCCTCCATACAGGCCACATATGAAAATAGTTATGGAAAAAGCAAAAAGGCAGCAGAAGAACTGGTCTTAAGTTATTCAATTATTAACCAGGCAAAGGTTTTTATCTATCGGCTTCCCAATGTATTTGGTAAGTGGTGTAAACCCAACTACAATAGTGTAGTTGCAACCTTTTGCTATAACATCCCTAGAAATCTTCCCATCACGATCCATGATCCAGAGAAAGTAATTACTTTAGTATATATTGATGATCTTGTCAATGAGTTGATTGGGTTGTTGCAGCTTGAAGAAAGTCATCTTATCAACTCAAATAATTTTTACGAAATTCTTCCTACTTATTCTATTTCATTAAAAAAGATAGCCCAATTATTATCTTCTTTTCAGAAAGCTCGTTCCAATGGCTATATACCAGATCTTGCAGATGAATTTACAAAGAAATTATATAGTACCTATCTAAGTTATCTCCCGGAAGGTGCATTATCCTATAAATTAACAATGCATTGCGATGACAGAGGATCTTTTACAGAATTTTTAAAATCGGATCACAGTGGTCAAATATCAATCAATGTGATAAAGCCAGGGATTATCAAAGGAAATCATTATCATCATACCAAGGTTGAGAAATTTCTTGTGATAAGTGGAAGAGGAGTAATTCGATTAAAGCATGTCATATCTGGTCAAATCCTAGAATTTTATGTGAGTTCAGAGGCTTTGGAAGTCATAGAAATACCGGTTGGTTACACTCATAATATTGAGAATCTAGGAAAACAGGATATGATAGTACTTATATGGTGTAATGAAATATTTGATAAAAATAAGCTAGATACTTATATGTTTCCCATTGAATCAACCAATGATATCCTATCTTAAAAATCTAGATATAAGGAAAAGGAGAAGGCATGAAGGCATTAAAGGTCATGACGGTAGTAGGCACTCGGCCTGAAATCATTCGACTATCTTCCGTAATAAAAAAGCTTGAACAAACGACAGCTGTAGAACACTTTTTGGTTCATACAGGACAAAATTACGATTATGAATTAAATGATATCTTCTTTGCTGATTTAGAACTTCGAAAACCAGACTATTTTCTCCATGCAGCCACCGCCTCCCCTTTAGAAACCATAGGTAATATCATAAGAAAGATTGAGCCAATTCTAGATGAAATTAGGCCAGATGCATTTTTAATTTTGGGTGATACCAATAGTTGTTTATCTGCAATAGCAGCAAAGAAGAAACATATCCCGATTTTTCATATGGAAGCTGGGAATCGATGTTTTGACCAAAGGGTACCAGAGGAGATTAATCGAAAGATTGTGGATCATTTATCGGATATTAATTTACCCTATAGCAGTATTGCTAGAGAATATTTGCTCAAAGAAGGGATATCCGCAGATAGAATCATTAAAATTGGAAGTCCGCTCTATGAAGTAATTCATGAGCATATGGATAAAATCCTAGAATCTAAGGTTTTAATGAAATTAGACTTAAAGCCTCAAGAGTATTTTTTAGTATCTTCCCATAGGGAAGAGAATATTGATTCTGACCTAAATTTTTTGAAATTTGTTGAAATATTAAATCTAGTGGCTGATAAGTATGAACTTCCTGTCATCGTTAGTACCCATCCAAGAACATGGAAAAGAATAGAAAAGGAAAAGGTGGAATTTTCAAAGAAGATAAGATTATTAAAACCTTTTTCCTTTACAGATTATGTAAATCTTCAGATTAATGCAAAAGCTGTATTAAGTGATAGTGGAACCATCAGTGAAGAAAGCTCTATTCTTGGACTGCGAGCCCTTAACATAAGGCAGGCTCATGAACGACCAGAGGCAATGGAAGAGGCTGCAGTTATGATGGTTGGATTTAATAAAGATCGAGTATTGCAGGGCTTGAGTATATTAGAAACACAAAAACCAGATACCATAAAAAAAGTCACAGATTACTATGTCCCCAATGTTTCAGAAAAAGTATTACGGATCATACTTTCTTATACTGATTATGTCAATAGAACCATTTGGAATAAATAAAAGAGACCACATATGAATTGTGAACGGGATTCGAAAGGATAGACCTATAATCTAAGGATTGGAGGTCTATCCTTTTTGGTCACGTCATATTGAGGTCTAACATGAATCAATAGGTCTACCATGGAAAATTAGGTTCTTCTCTTTATTTATGAAAGTAAACCAGAAAAGAGAGGTCTTCTCCTAATCCAGAAGAATACTCTTCGTAATAAACCGAAGATGATACCATAAGCGATACTGATTAAGGTACTTAGGATAATGTATTTTCTTGTAAAGCTTAAGCAGTTAAAGTAAACCAACAATGACTCTACATTTACAATATCTTTAAAGAAATATAAGCCGGTTATCATGGTAGTAAAGGTAAATAAATCGAGAATTAAAGCTACTCGCCAATCAATTTCTGTAGTTAAACGGGCGAAGATACTAAAAAACAAAGCGCCAATTAGTCCCGGAACGATAAGTGCAAGTATATATTGAAAAAATTGAAATACCATAGCACACCTCCTATAATAATTACTACTAATAAAATATGATAACATTCGTTATTTTGTTACATTTATTTTAGGGGAGATAAATAATTCTCCAAGTTTCGTAGTCCGATGGGTTCTCATGGCATTAAACAGAGGGTCATTTTTAACATATCAGTGTTTCATGCATATGATATTTAATAAGGGTTTCGTAAGAATTGTCCAAACTTTGGCCTAGATTTTTAATAGGGTCGGTTTGTCATAAGGGAATGATTTTACTAAGTATATGAACCTATCAAATACTATGATCGATGTCAATTTGTATCTTTCATATATTTAGGGGGAATGAACTTGCAGGTAATGGATCATGGATTGTAATTAAGCGGGAGGCTATTCAATATGGTGTATTTAATAGTAGTAGCACATCCGGATGATGAAATTCTAGGCGCAGGAGCAACTATGTATAAGCTAGTTAAGGATGAACATTTCGTCAATGTATGTATTTTATCTGGAGAGGTTAATGCAAGGAATAATCGACCCAGTATCGATGAATTAAACGATGACGTTCATAGTTCATTAAAGCTATTAGGAGTAAAGAAAATAATCAAAGGGAATTTTCCTAATATTGAGTTTAATACAGTGCCACATTTACAATTGGTACAATTTATTGAAAAAACAATTGTAGAAACGAAGGCTGAAGTGATATTTACACATCATCCTGCAGACCTAAATAATGACCATTTGCATACTTCCCTTGCATGCCAAGCTGCTGTTCGATTGTTTCAAAGAAGGCCGGATATTAATCCAATCAAAGAATTACTATTCATGGAGATTTTATCGGCAACGGATTGGTCATTAAACAAAGCAATAAATCAATTTAATCCAAATACTTATATTGAAGTTGGGGAAGAGGCAATCGATCAGAAGATAAAAGCTCTTGCGCAGTATCGTGGGGTGATGAGAGATTATCCACATCCTCGAAGTAGCGAAGCATTGAAAGGGTTGGCACTTTATCGTGGAGGGCAAGCTGGCATGAATTATGCAGAAGCCTTTGAAAGTGTATTTCGAAGAGGACTATAATTGGGGTGTGGAGATAATGAAGATGAAAATGGCATTTGCTACTTGTGTTCAATTGGGATTAAGTTGCATTGAGGAGATATATCGAATTGGTGGTGAACTGGATTTACTTATTACCCTAAAGGATGAAAAAGCAAAGAATAAATCCGGCAGGATTTATCTAGATGATATAGCAAAAAAGTATAAGGTTCCCCTTTTGAAAATTAATAATATCAATGACCTTGAGGTAATTGAAGCCTTAAAAAAGCACGAAATAGATTGGCTATTTATCATCGGCTGGTCACAAATTGCCAAGAAAGCAGTTCTAGGAACACCAAGCAAAGGATGTATTGGTATGCATCCGACTCTACTTCCAGTTGGAAGGGGGAGAGCAGCAATTCCTTGGGCAATTTTAAAAGGTTTAAAACAGACTGGTGTTACTATGTTTAAACTGGATGAAGGTGTTGACACCGGTGATATTATCGGTCAAGGGATCATAGAGATGGATGAAAATACGACAGCAACAGAATTATATAAAAAAGTGAATGATATGCACATAAGCCTAATCTCAAAATATTGGGATGACATTGTAAATAATAGTATTACATTAACCAAGCAGGATGAATCTCTAGCAACGGAATGGCCAGGAAGAAAACCAGAAGACGGAGAGATCTTTCCTAATATGACCATGGATGAAGCGGATCAATTGGTTCGAGCCGTTACACATCCCTATCCAGGAGCGTTTTATAAAGACGGAAATAAAGTTATAAGGATCTGGTCAGCTAGAACCGATGTAAATAAGGGGATAATTAAATTAAAAGATGGATATTTAATTCCAATTGATTATGAGATAGAGGATAGCAAGGTAGAATAAGTAGAATGTGAAGTAAACTATACGGAATGAATTGAATATGTATCCTAGGGCTTCCAGAGAGAATATTTGGAGGTCTTTATTTATGTGTCATCAATTGTTTAGGGGAGTTTGTAATCCTTAACAGAGAAGAAGGGTTAGTCAGTAATTACTACAATTTGGACTATAATTTGCTTGTTAATTATGATAATATTAAATCATGATAGAAAGGTTTTCGGGTAACATTGAAAATTTTCATTTTACCAGTATCCTTCTTATTCGGTCATTTGGTTATTAATCATTAATCCATTTGTATTTTCATCATATACAGCTACAAGAAATTTGTCTGCAATTTTGTTGCTAATGTTTCCGTTTTATATTGCTTTTCTAATAACGATAAATTTAATTGGACAGTATAAGAATAAAAAATATATGAGGATTTCAGTGTGGTATGTTACTTTTGGGAGAGATTTTACTAATAGCGCCAAAGTAAGGTTTATAAATACCAAAAACAGTCAATGTTGATGTTTATTACAAAGCGATATAAGAAGGAGCATAAATGATGATGAATATGGTAGATTACATGAGACAAATGGACGTTTTGTTTTGAGATTTGAAATTTATAGGGGAAAATTTCATAAACGAGATTAAAAGATAAGCGAGATCAAAAGAAATTAAAAAGATAAAAGAAATTAAAAGATAAGCGAAATTAAAAGATAAAAGACAATAAAAAGTTGTCTTAATATCTAATACTTGTTCCATTGGGAAATCATTACGATTATAGAAAAGGAGAAAAAACATTGAAGTTTATTTCATGGAATATTGATTCACTTAATGCAGCTTTAGTAGGTACTTCGGAACGGGCACTATTATCTCAAAATGTATTAAAAACGATTGTTGAGCAGGATCCAGAAATTATTGCGATACAGGAAACAAAGTTATCCTGTGATGGTCCTACGAAAAAGCATCTAGAAATTTTAAAGGATATGTTTCCGGATTATGAAATGGTCTGGAATTGTTCAGTTGAACCAGCACGCAAAGGTTATGCAGGTACTATGTTTTTATATAAGAATGATTTAAAACCAACGGTTACTTATCCCGTGATTGGAGCACCAAGTACCATGGATGCTGAAGGTCGCATAATCACATTGGAGTTTGATGATTTCTACTTAACACAGGTTTATACGCCCAATGCAGGAGATGGTCTAAATCGTTTGGCAGAACGTCAAATTTGGGATGAAAAATATGCGGATTACTTAGCAAGTCTAGATAAAGAAAAGCCAATCCTTGCAACAGGGGATTTTAACGTAGCACATAAAGAAATTGATTTGGCTCATCCTAAGAGTAATCGCCGTTCTCCTGGTTTTACGGATGAAGAGCGTCAAGGCTTCACAAATTTATTAGCAAAAGGATTTACAGATACATTTCGCTATATTCACGGTGATGTAACAGGGGTTTATACTTGGTGGGCTCAACGTGCCAAGACAAGTAAAATTAATAATTCTGGCTGGAGAATTGACTATTGGCTAGTGAGTGATCGTATTGCAGATAAGGTTATCAAATCAGAAATGATTGATTCAGGCCCAAGACAAGATCACACTCCAATATTACTTGAAATAGATTTATAGAGTATAGTTTTGAATTGAGGTAAAGAACAATGAATCATAAGCTTAAGGTCGCCTTTATTTGTGTTCATAATTCATGTCGAAGTCAAATAGCTGAGGCATTGGGGAAGCACCTTGCAGGAGATATATTTGAATGCTACTCTGCTGGTACAGAAACAAAGCCTCAAATTAATTCGGATGCTGTACGCCTTATGAAAGAACTTTATGGCATAGATATGGAGAAGACTCAACATTCAAAGTTACTCAATGAAATTCCCCCTGTAGACATAGTTATAACTATGGGCTGCAATGTGGAATGTCCTAACCTTCCATGTAAACATAGGGAAGATTGGGGGCTAGATGACCCTAGCGGTAAGGGCGATGAGGAATTTAAAAAAGTAATATCAACCATAGAAAATAAAATAAAAGAGCGAAAAGAAAAAGCGAAAAGAGAGATTTAAGAGAAAGAGCTAAAAGAGAGAGCGAAAAGATAGCCTAAAATAATTATAACGCCATCTACCAATGAAGTAGTTGGCGTTATTTCATATAACCATTTATTTTACCAGATAGTCAAATGCGATTCTTTCACTACCATCTTGAACGTAAATAATACCACATTCCTGAAAACCGTACTTCTTAATCGCTGCCAGCATTGGCTTATTATCCCTATGGGTATCAATCCTTAGATAGCTGCATTTTTCTTTACAGAAATCAAAGCAGCTTCTTGCGATTCCCTTCGAACTTCCGTCAGATGCTAGTCTGTGAATGGTTCCATAGGGCATGGAACTGTGCCAGCTTCCTTGTTTAATAATTTCATAGGTAGGTTCAGAGCCAATAATCAATGCAAATACTCCCACTATAGCATTATCCTTTATGCAAAGACTGGATAGGCTATACTAAATAGGACAGTTTTTCTCCGAACATGATATAATAAAATTATTGGAGGAGAAAGACATGTCAAAAAAATATTATGAGGAAAATTTCTAGAAACAAATTGTCAAAATATATAATCAAGGCAATCATACTTACAGAGAGCTAAGTGAGCAATACGGGATAGCCGCTTCAACTATGAGGCAGTGGGTAATAAGATATAATAATACTAGGTCCTTTAA
>DUNZ01000034.1 GCA_012839085.1 Clostridiales bacterium | reverse complement strand
TAACAAAAACAGACACTGAGCTTCCCAACTTACATTTGAGTAAAGGGAAAACTCAGTGCCCTATTGGATGATCTTAAAATAAGTTTAAAATCATTTATGTTTAAATTCTCTTGTGATCATTTATGGTCTATCTATATTATTTTTCTGGATCATATAGACTAGCCAATTTTACTAAATGCTCATATTTCTTCTTAGCATTCTCTTCCGCCATAGCAAATAATTTCTCTGCTCTTTCCGGATTCTGACGCATAAGTGAGCTATAACGAACCTCATTCTTGATGAAGTCTTGATAGCTAGCTGAAGGTGCCTTACTGTCTAACTGGAATGGATTCTTACCTTCTTCTGCTAGACGAGGATCATAACGGAAGATATTCCAATAGCCAGAAGCAACCGCATTCTTTTCTTCCGTCTGAGCTTTTGTCAAGCCACCCTTAATACCATGGTTAATACATGGAGCATAAGCGATGATTAGGGATGGTCCGTTGTAACTTTCAGCTTCGATTAAAGCTTTCATAGTCTGATTATAGTCAGCACCCATAGCTATTTGTGCTACATATACATAACCATAGCTCATTGCTATCTGTGCAAGATCTTTCTTCTTAACTTCCTTACCAGCAGCAGCAAACTGTGCAATTGCACCAGTAGGTGTTGCTTTTGAAGACTGACCACCAGTATTAGAATAAACTTCTGTATCAAATACTAAGATGTTAACATCCTCTCCACTGGCAAGAACATGGTCAAGACCTCCGAAGCCAATATCGTAAGCCCATCCGTCACCACCAAAGATCCACTGTGACTTTTTGGATAAGAAGTCCTTATCTTTTAGGATTTCCTTACCAGTATCGCAACCACAAGCTTCTAATGCTCTTACTAATGCACTGGTTGCACCAGAATTCTCACGACCATTGTTATAGGTTTCAAGATATCTTTCAGCAGCAGCTTTTACTTCAGCATTATCTGTAGTTTCAGCTAATTCTACTACTTTATTCTTAACTCTTTCTCTTAAGGTCTGTTGTGCTAGATACATACCGTATCCGAATTCTGCGTTGTCCTCGAATAAGGAGTTTGCCCAAGCAGGACCCTTACCACACTTGTTAACGGTATAAGGTGTAGATGGCATGGAACCACCCCAGATTGAAGAACATCCTGTAGCGTTTGCGATTAACATTCTCTCACCAAATAGTTGAGTTACTAGTTTCGCATAAGGTGTTTCTCCACAACCAGCACAAGCTCCAGAGAACTCAAGTAATGGTTGTTTAAACTGGCTACCCTTAACAGTTGTATCTTTAAACTTAGCAGCAACCTCAGGTTTCTCACTAAGTGTTAAATGATAATCAAAGCTCTTTTGCTCTTTTCTTTGTGTATCCAATGGCTGCATTGTAAGAGCCTTATTGCCCTTCTTGCCAGGACATACATTAGCACAAGAACCACATCCTGTACAGTCAAGTACGGAAACAGTAATTGCAAATTCCATTCCAGGTAATCCTGTCATAGCTGTCTTCTTCATTCCTTCAGGAGCATTTGCTGCTTCTTCTGCATTTAATGCTACAGGACGGATAACCGCATGTGGACATACATAGGAACAGAAGTTACATTGGATACAGTTTTCTGGCTCCCAAACAGGTACATCTACAGCAATACCACGTTTTTCGTAAGCAGCACTTCCTTGAGGAAGAGTACCATCTGCGTGATCAACAAATGCGGATACTGGTAAATCATTACCCATTTGAGCATTGATTGGATTAAGAATATTGTTAACGAAGTCAACCACTTCTTTTCTACCCTGACTAACCTTGCTTAGGATTTCTTCATCTTCAGCGTTTTTCCAATGTTCAGGAACTTTAATTTCTTTTACTCCAGTAACACCACGGTCAATGGCATCATGGTTCATCTTAACGATTGCTTCACCCTTCTTGCCATAGGTAGCGGTTGCTGCATCTTTCATATATTTCACTGCTTCTTCAATTGGAATAATATTTGCAAGTTTAAAGAATGCAGCCTGAAGAACTGTATTGATACGTCCGCCAAGTCCGATTTCTTTACCAATGCTGATACCATCAATGGTATAGAATTTAATATTGTGCTCTGCTATATAACGTTTCACTTGGCCTGGTAAGCGTTCTTCCAATTCTTCCATATCCCATCCACAGTTTAACAGGAAGGTACCGCCGTCCTTTAATTCCTGAACCATATTGTATTTTCTAACGTAAGATGGATTATGGCATGCCACAAAGTTGGCTTCTGTAATTAAATATGTAGACTTAATCGGTTTCTTACCAAATCTTAAGTGAGACATGGTAACACCACCGGATTTTTTGGAGTCATAATCAAAATAAGCCTGAGCATACATGTCTGTATGGTCACCAATAATCTTAATAGAGTTCTTATTTGCTCCTACTGTACCGTCGGCACCAAGTCCCCAGAACTTACAGCTAATGGTTCCTTCTGGAGTAGTATTTGGTGCTTTTTCAATTGGAAGTGATAAATTAGTAACATCATCATTGATACCAATTGTGAATATCTTTTTCTCAGTATTCTTATAAACTGCAATAATTTGAGCAGGAGTCGTATTCTTGGAACCTAAACCATAACGACCATTGAATACAGGAACTTCACTGAACTTGGAATCCTTTAATGCTGCTACTACGTCTAAGTATAGAGGTTCGCCTAAAGCTCCAGGTTCTTTTGTTCTGTCTAATACAGAAATCTTCTTAACGGTCTCAGGGATTGCGTCAATAAGATGTTTCGCACTGAAAGGACGATATAAACGTACCTTAACTAAACCAACCTTTTGACCATTTGCATTTAGATAATCAATAGTTTCCTCAATGGTATCATTTACTGAGCCCATAGCAATAATAATTTGCTCTGCATCCTCAGCACCATAGTAATTGAAAAGTTTATAATTAGTACCTAACTTGGCATTTACTTTTTCCATATATTCTTCTACGATACCTGGAACAGCTTCGTAGTATGTATTACTTGCTTCTCTTGCTTGGAAGAATACGTCGGGGTTTTGAGCAGAACCTCTAAGAACAGGATGCTCTGGACTTAGAGAACGATTACGGAATGCTTCTACTGCATCCATATCAACCATTTCTTTCAAATCCTCATAATCCCAAACTTCGATTTTTTGAATTTCATGAGAAGTTCTAAATCCATCGAAGAAATGTAAGAAAGGTACTCTACCTTTAATTGCTGCTAAATGCGCTACTGCACCTAAATCCATAACTTCTTGAGGATTTGTACTAGCTAACATTGCAAAGCCTGTCTGACGACATGCATAAATATCAGAATGATCGCCAAAAATGGATAATGCATGGCTTGCTAATGCACGAGCAGATACATTGATTACGCCCGGTAATAGTTCACCAGCCATCTTGTACATATTTGGGATCATAAGTAGTAAACCTTGGGATGCAGTAAATGTGGTTGTTAAAGCACCCGCTGCTAAAGAACCATGAACTGTACCAGCAGCACCTGCTTCCGATTGCATCTCAACTACCTTAACTTCCTGGCCAAAAATATTCTTTCTACCATCGGCTGACCACTTGTCAGTCACTTCGGCCATAACGGAGCTGGGTGTAATTGGATAGATTGCTGCAACATCGGTAAACGCATATGAGACATGTGCGGCAGCATTATTGCCATCCATAGTTTTCATTTTCCTTGCCATTGAAATGTCCTCCTTAAATTTTAACTTGGTACACATTTGCCACATCTTAGGGTGTAGCAAATCCATACTAAAATGTAATTGATAATAATCAATTTATGTTTTTATTCGTCGATTCATAATTATAGCACATTTATAATTTTTTTGGAATATTAAAATGACAACATTTCATAATTATAGGAACTTTTCAAGGGTTTGGAAATTTCAAAGGAATATTCAAATGAAATATAAAAAGAATATGAGAAGTAAATTAATATTGAATTTACATGGAAATAATCCCATTTTTTCTACTATAGAAATAGATATGATCCGACAATTGATCTTCTCTCGGAACCTCTTGTTCGTTCACGCTTTGAACCATACTGGTTAACTCCTCTTTTGAAAATCCTGGTAGAGCTGGAACCAGAATCACTTCATGGATACTACTAGGAAGAATATATAAATCAGCATTTATTTTAGCTGAAAATTCACTTAGGACACCCTCGTATAAGATACAGCTAGCCCCATTGATTCCTTTTTGGTTTGATAAAACATACATATTATTTGATTTTTGATCCCAAGCAGTTTGAAAGATTGTATTTAATAGGTCCTCTTTAAAGTCATTATCTTCATCATCAAGGAAGATTTCATCCTCAATCAGTCCCCTTATTACTTCATCCATAGGTCTAATTGTTGCTGGAAATAGATGTTTGGTATTCTGCTTTGCTAAGGGACTAATATCCTCCAAGCCCTTACCCCACATTTGTAAATGTTCATTGGTAATTCGGATGGTACCAATCCCCTCCGTATCATCCCTGATAAGACAATGAAATGTGATGGCAAGATCTAGAAATTTTATATGTGGCGTAATATTAAGAAGTTTCTTGTTTCTTTCATAATTTACGATACGGTATGTAATATAAGGTTTCATTTCCTCAAAGGAATAGGTAAATCCTTCACATAGTATTGGCACAGAACAATTATCATATACGCGGATAATTCTATCCACGATTCCACTGAATGAAACCCCTTCCTGATAGGCTTCATAGTAGGGAGCTAGATGAATACTTGGTGCCACCCCCTCCCCGCCCCTTAGTATAATCAGACTCTCCAAATCCAAGGAATTGTTTTTCGTTACTTTTATGACACTGACTTCGTACCCATCACCCAGACATTCTTTCACTTGATGGGTAATGAGACTTATAAAAGTATCGTAGCTAAGATCTTGTTCTTTAACAACAGGCAGCATAGATAATTTCCCCTTTCCATTGTCTTTCATTGTTTCCATGAGATTATTAAATTAGTGAGATTATTTAATAAATGAGATTGCTTGATAAATGTGATTGCTTGATTGATGAGATTGCTTGATTCATGAGATTGCTTGATTGATGAGATTGCTTGATTGATGAGATTACCTAATTTGATATGATTGTTTAGAAATATCCTCTTGTTAGTTTTAAAAAAATAGAAGTTTTTTAAAATTAAGAATTTTATAATGCTAATTCTTGTAATTTATTGTAACAAAAAAACTTGCCCATGGCAAGTTTTTCAACTCTTTCTATTTAGACGAACTTTATCAATTTTTTTGTGATATTTTACCAAACTGCCCACTGCTAAGGGCAATCAAAACCTGAGAAGGAGCATAAAATGTCCACATAAGTAAGGAAGATAGAGACTGCAATATCTCATCTAATTTTTCTGGAATCATGAGATAGTCTTTCATATTATATAGCCCTACATTAATATCACAGAGTACAAACAATATCATTCCTGCAGCAAATAATAAATGTTTTCTTATATGTGATTGATTGGCAGCAAGTCTTAAGGCATCCAAGGTATTAAAAAGGATCGAGACAAAGTAAAAAGTTGTCATTATCAAAAATATTACTTGTTGTGTATTCAGTAGAAGAAAGATGATAGATATTCCAGTGGTGATGATAATACAGGGTAATATTCGATGCCGGATTACCCTTTTTAGCACATGGCTGATGGCTATTTGATTGCTTGACTCGATCTTTTCTATCTCCAATTTGGTACCATATAGAAATTGTACTATAATGAATGAGAAAACACCTAGTTGATAGTATGAATTTAAAACCAGAAGAAACAGGTCAGCAATTACGGTAAATACCAATCCCATCAACAAATATATATCTGGATTAAGCCCCCATCTCATATTTTCATGATTCTCTCTATATAAATTCCCATTGGACTTTCCGGATGAATTCCCTTCTGGCTTTCTAAATCGATTCTCTTTAGACCTAACAACTGCTAGTAAAATATATAAGAAGCATAACAGTATGATCGAATATTTCAGACCTGTGGATAGACCCCTGCTCCCTCCCGTAATATCCAGGAATAAAAAGACAAAATAAAGAAGAGTCTGTATGAAAACAAAAATCCTTGTAAGCTTTTTCATCATCAAACATCCTCCTCTTATTTAAGAATTCAAATTCTCTTATATTAAGATTCCAATTCTCTTATGAATAATAAAATTTAAAATATATTCTCCTTCATTAGAAATTCTAGTGCTTGATCTTTTGGAACTGGTTTACTATACAAATATCCTTGCGCCTTATCACAGTTAGCTTCAATCAAGAAATTTTCTTGTTCGTTTTTTTCCACACCTTCGGCAATTACATTTAAGTTAAGATTTCTAGCCAAGTTGATAATGGATAGAATAATTTTTTGATCACATGGATCTTCCATAACCGTATCAAGAAAACTCTTATCTATTTTTAAATTACTAACCGGTAACCGTTTTAAATAGTTCATGGAAGAATAGCCAGTACCAAAATCGTCCAAGGAAAAACTAACACCAATCTTTCTCAGCTCTTTAATTGTATGAACGGTATATTCAATATCATCAAGAGCAACGGTTTCAGTTATTTCCAATTCCAGTTTACTGGGGTTAATACCGGTTTTTTCTATTACTTCACAAACCATATTAATTAAGTCATTATCTTTAAATTGCCTTGCAGATAGGTTGACTGCCATATGGATTTCATTATTTCCTTGTTCATTCCATTCCTTTAGTTGCAAACAAGCCGTCTCCAATACCCATTTCCCAATTGGTACAATCAAGCCATTCTCCTCAGCTAAATAGATAAATTCATCTGGGTAAACAAGTCCCCTAGTCGGATGGTTCCAACGTATTAAAGCTTCAAATCCAACTACTTTTTTTGTCTCTAAATCCATCTGCGCCTGATAATAAAGGACAAATTCTTTTCTTTCTAGGGCCTTACGTAGCTCTGACTGTGTTTCAATCTTCTCCGTAAGCTTTAAATTAAAAGCAGGATCAAAATAAGTATAAGTATTTTTACCATTGGCTTTGGATACATACATGGCTGAATCCATATTTTTAATTAAGGTCTGAGAGGTCTTTCCATCCTTTGGCGCAAAAGCAATGCCGATACTAACTGTAACAAAATACTCCTTGGTCGAAAGAATAAAGGGATAAGAAAAAACATTTAGTATTTTTTTAATTTTCTCATCATAGGAGGCACTATCGCTGATATTCTGGGTCAGAATTGCGAATTCATCCCCACCAATTCTAGCAAGATAATCATTCTCATCTATGGCCTGTTTTAATCGATATGTTACATCAATTAGTAACTCATCACCATAAGAATGTCCTAGGGTATCATTGATATTTTTAAAATTATCTATATCAATATCCATAATAGCCACTATTTCTTCGCTTCGTATGGTAAGCATAACATTATCTAGCATCTCAGTGAAAGCAATACGATTGGGTAACTCGGTCAAATAATCCGTATAGGCCAACTTCTTCATGCTTTCCTTGTTCCGATTTAAGTCCTCATATTTCTGGCTTAGTTCATTAATTGATGCCAAAGCAGACTTATAAATATTATTCAATTCGCTATAGTTTTCTTTTAACTTAAGGTTCTCTTGACCAGCAAGATAATTCGCTCGCTTTACCTTTTTAATCCTATAACCAATCGCAACTAAAATAAAAACCAGTACGAAGATTACCGTTATAAGCGCTATTATTATAAGCTCAATCTCTTTATATCCCATAATTCCTCCAATACGTTCCCCCATAATTTTTCTTTTGTTTATTTCGACCTCAAATAATCATCGATTCCCTTAGCAGCTGTCTTTCCAGCCCCCATTGCTAGAATTACAGTTGCTGCCCCTGTAACTGCATCACCGCCAGCAAAAACCCCCTCTCTGGAAGTCATTCCAGTTTCTTTGTCAGCGTAGATACATCTATGGTTATTTGTCTTAAGTCCCTTTGTAGTGGAAGAAATCAAAGGATTTGGGCTTGTTCCCAAGGCCATGATTACAGTATCCAACTCAATATTAAAATCTGAGCCTTCTTTCTCCACTGGTCTTCTTCTACCAGACTCGTCTGGTTCGCCAAGCTCCATTTCAACACAGCGCATTCCGGAAACCCAACCATTTTCATCCACAAGGATTTCCTTAGGATTGGTTAGAAGTTTGAAAATCACACCTTCTTCTTTTGCATGATGAACCTCTTCAACTCTAGCCGGAAGCTCCGCCTCACTTCTACGATATATAATATACACCTTAGCTCCTAAGCGTAATGCTGTTCTTGCTGCATCCATGGCAACATTACCCCCACCTACAACTGCTACCTTCTTACCAGCAATAATCGGTGTATCATAATTTTCATCAAAAGCCTTCATTAGATTACTTCTTGTCAAATATTCATTTGCCGAGAACACACCATTGGCATTCTCCCCGGGAATTCCCATGAATTTTGGAAGACCTGCTCCGGAGCCGATAAATACCGCTTCAAAACCTTCCTCTTCCATCAATTCATCTATGGTAATGGATTTACCGATAATTACATTGGTTTCAATCTTTACTCCTAGGGATTTCACATTGTCGATTTCCGCTTTTACTACACTATCCTTGGGCAACCGAAATTCAGGAATGCCATAAACCAAAACACCGCCTGGTTCATGAAGAGCTTCAAAAATCGTTACGTCATATCCCATCTTAGCCAAATCACCAGCACAGGTTAAGCCAGCGGGTCCTGCACCAATAACTGCTACTTTCCGTCCATTTTTCTCCATAGGAGCTTCCGGTTTTATCTTATTCTCTCTTGCCCAATCTGCGACAAAACGCTCAAGTTTCCCTATGCTGATCGGCTCTCCCTTAATACCTCTAATACATCTAGCCTCACATTGGATTTCCTGGGGACATACCCTTCCACATACTGCAGGTAGGGCAGAGTATTTATTTATAATATGAAATGCCTCTTCTATATTCCCTTGTTCCACTTCACGAATAAATCCGGGAATATCGATGGCTACTGGACATCCGTCCACGCATTTGGGATTTTTACATTGGATACAACGGGAAGCCTCATCTTTCGCTTCTTCCAAATCATATCCTAGGCACACCTCATCAAAATTACCAGCTCTTACCTTAGGATCCTGTTCTTTCACAGGTACCCTCTTTAAAACATCCATTCTATTCTGTCCTCCCATTCATCCTAACACATTGTCTGATTTATTACTAGCTTACTTTTCTTCATGACATTCGCATCCACTATGATGATGGGTATGACCCTCCATGGCTTTCAGTTGTTTTTTTCCTTCTTCTGAACGATACATCTGAGCTCTCTTCATAGCCTCATCAAAATTAACCAAATGTCCATCAAACTCAGGCCCATCCACACAGGCAAATTTTATTTCATTTCCAACGGTAAGTCTACAGGCTCCACACATCCCCGTACCATCCACCATAATTGGGTTCATACTTACAATGGTTTTGATACCCAATTCCTTGGTAAGGATACAAACAAATTTCATCATAATCATAGGACCAATGGCTATTACTAAGTCGTATTCTTTCCCCTGATTGTTTACCAATTCCTTAATACAATCATTCACATTCCCCTTCATTCCATAAGAACCATCATCGGTAGTTATGTAAAGATTGCTCACACACTGTTTTATTCGGTCTTCTAGAATAATTAATTCCTTATTTCTGGCACCAATAATACAATCCACATCATACCCATGGTCTTTCATCCATTTTACTTGCGGATACACTGGAGCGGCACCGACACCGCCGGCTACAAATAATATCTTTCTTTTTTCCAATTCTTCACTTGGCATATCAATCAACTCGGATCGATGTCCCAAAGGACCGGTAAAGTCTCGGAACGCCTCACCCTCATTAAATTCTGCCATCCGTTTTGTAGAGGTTCCAATTGCTTGGAATACTATGGTTACCGTTTCATTCTCTCGATCATAATCACAAATGGTCAGAGGTATTCTCTCACCTTTTTCATCCATTTTTACGATAACAAATTGACCAGGATAACAATTTCTCGCTACCCTAGGTGCTTTAATATCCATTAAAAAAATAGAATCCGCCAAACTTTCTTTTTTTGTAATTGTATAAATATATTCACTCATTCCTTAAATCAACTCCCGCAAGTATCCATTCTGTAATAATTAATTTTTATTATAAAATAGATAGTGTAAAAAATCCAGTAATATTTTATACACTAGGTACTCAGGAATGATTATAACTGAATTTTTCTTATTTTCTATAAAAAAACAGGCATAAATTCCTACTTTGATATTCTTCTATCAAACTTGTATTAATTTAAGTTTGCGAATATTTATTCAAGGTAAAGAGTTATGCCTTTGCTTAGATCTATATTTCATTATTTAAACAAGAATATTCTCTTTCATTTTTTTCAATTCTTTGATAAATTGCTGATACTCTCTCTCCTCAGCCTCTTCATCCGCTCCTGTTCTTCCAAGTCGATCACACTTACATAAAAGTGCCAATTCATGAATATCAGCTTTCCGAATCATATTTTCATTGTCACCATAGGGTAGATCTTTCAGGACATAAAGCATATGCATATGGTATCTAACCAATACTCGTACCTGTTCCATGAATTCTTCATCCTCTGTAAAATAGCTTAAAAACTCCACACACAAATCCGCTCCCACTTTATCATGGTCATAAGAGGTAATTCTCCCGCCTTTTCGAATTCTGGTTGTTCCAGGTTTTCCAATATCGTGGAGAAGAGCAGCCCACATAAAGGCCTTGGGATCTTTACTTTCCTCCCTAACCTTGGCTGCCTCATCAAGTACCAACATTGTGTGGTTCCAGGCATTTCCCTCTGGATGATGCTTCTTGGATTGTTCTGTACTTTTTAATTTTTTCAGAAGCTCTAGGGGATATTCATTAAAAATTGCATCTTTTGAGATTTCATTCATATATTTGGAGGGCTTTTCATCCTCCAATAAATGTTTTGTGATTCTTTCAAATATTTTCTTATCCATAATTCAACCCTTTATTATTTTGGATTTCTAATTGGATTTGCCTTTTCATGACCTGCCTTGGCCTTGCCTTGAATCTCCGGTACCGGTTCTACTTCATTTCTTGGAATATGCATCCTTTGATCCCCTTCCGTTCCATGATATGCCCTTGGATCTGGTCTTCTCATTCCTGCCTTTGCCAAGCCAATCCCTCCCGTCTATACATCATTGTGTTCTATTGACTTTCTTTTTGCATTCTTATTTTTTTGCATATTCTCTCTTGTGATTGGTGTTTGTCCATGAGCTTTTTTTATCCGGCTTCGTTTGTTATCCGGCTGGCTATCTTTCGGCATCTGAATTCCTCCTTCTTTTCTCTCTATACCCTTAGTATATACAAAGCATTCATTCATATCCGAAATTATTATGAGTAGCAAATACTTCTATTTCTATTATATTTCACCAAGTTCATCAAGTCCTGATAATTTAGACAAATAATAATTAGAAAAACGGCCATCTGATGTCAATTCTTTCCCAAACCATTGAGGAGGTAAAAAACCGTTGGCAGAATTTTCATCAGGAAATTCCACTTCTACAAAGACTAGTCCTTTTAATAAGCTATCAAAAACATCCAGTTCGGCCGTAAGTCCATCGGTAATAGGTATCAAATATCTGGTCTTATAGATGATATTTCTCTCCGTTTTTTCTTTTAATTTCTCATACGCTTCTTTTGTAAGAGGAAGTTCCACTTCATTTCGTATAATGGCACTCCCTTCCTTTGAATTTTCAATAGGCACTTTCGATTTGTAAGTCAAATAATAATCATCATTACTTTTACGAATTCTAACGATTGGATTATGACAAAGGTATCCTTGCTCGATCATCTTATAGGGATACTGTTTCAGATTGTCAGGTATTTTATTAATGGCATATTTACGTTCTATTTCCATTCTTTATCCTCAACTTTCTATGGGATTTAACAAAAAGGATTCTCATGGTTAATCATGGTGCTTTTATTATATAGAAAAATTCTAACTTTTAAAAGATATACAATACTCCTATCTTTTAATAATACTATAAAAAACAGATTTTTGGATAATTAATATACAAAAGCCTAATCTATCGCATAGGAAATACACAAGCGTAGATACTATTGGTATGAAAAAAAAGACGAATTACAAAAACAATTTTCTAACTAATTTTCTTATCTGTGGTTTATGCGGTTGGTGTATGGAATGTTTCTGGACTGGCCTTGGCTCTATAAAAAATGGGAAGGATCGAACCTTATCCTGCCATACCTCCGTGTGGATGTTTCCAATCTACGGAATGGCTGCTTGCTTATCTCCCATTTGTGACAAACTAAAAGAAAGGGGTGTTCTTTGCAGAGGGGGCATATATGCTTTATTAATTTTTATAACGGAATTCATTACTGGGATTATCCTTAAAAAACATAAGGCATGCCCATGGGATTATAGCAAGGCCAAACTAAATTACAAAGGAGTCATTCGATTGGATTATGCTCCCCTATGGTTTTTGGCAGGTCTCTTCTTTGAAAAAATATTGTGCAGTCAGAGGGAGGGTTGAAAGAAAAATAGTTTCGATGTATACTAAGATTGTTTCTTAATATTTAATAAGATCTGATTGTTTCTATATAAAAATATATTGTTTATACATCAAATTATATTGTTTATATATCAGATTATATTGTTTATATATCAGATCATACCTTTGACTTCCAGGAGGACTCCTATGCTAAAAGCAGTAATTTTTGATATGGATGGCGTAATCGTTGATAGTGAACCAGTACATGCGAAAGCGGCAGCTTTCGCTTTAAAAAAATATAAGGTGGACATCTCCATAGAATATTTTTATCAATTTATTGGTTCAACAACCTATTATATGTGCCAGAAAATGATAGAGGACTATAATATTGACGCCACTCCGGAAACTTTATTAGATCTAAATAATGAAATGAAGCAGTATCTTCTGGAGAAAGAAGGTTACCCAGTTATTCCTTATGTAATTGACTTAATGAAAGACTTGCATTCCCACGGCATAAAATTAATCATTGCTTCTTCCTCTATGCCAGAAGCAATCCAAAGGGTGATGCAGTCCTTACATATCGAATCCTATTTTGAAGGATTTATATCTGGTATGCAGGTCGCCAATCCCAAACCGGCTCCAGATATCTTTTTGGCTGCCTGTGATTTTCTTAGTGTATCACCTGAGGAATGTATCGTAATTGAAGATTCCACCAATGGGGTAAATGCGGCTTATCAAGCTGGTATTACCAGCATAGGATTTATCAATCCAAATTCCGGTAATCAAGATTTAAGTAAAGCTGCAATTTTAGTAGAAGGTTTCGATGAGGTTGATTATGAGTTTATCAAAGAAGTATATCAAGATACCCATAAGAAACCTTTCAAAATAGAAACAGAAAGACTTCTTATACGAGAGGTAACCTTGGAAGATATTCCATCCCTATATGAGCTTTATCAAGACTTAGATTCAAAGGAATATCCGGATGACTTTAAGAATAATATGGATTTAGATACCATGTATGAACTCCATAAAGCTTATATAGAAAATGTCTATCAAATCTATGGACATGGTCTTTGGGGAGTCTTTACTAAGAAAGAAAACAAATTAATCGGACGATGTGGTGTTGAATATAAAAGCATTCAAGGTAATCCAGAATATGAAATAGGTTACCTAATAGGAAAACCATATCAAAGAAAAGGGTATGCTAAGGAAGGTGTCACTGCTATTTTAGATTATACCTTTCATACTCTAAACGCCTCATCCCTAGTAGCCATAATCCATAAGAACAATAATAAATCCATAGCCTTTGCAGAAAGTATTGGAATGAAATTATCTGGTGAAATCCATCGGGGTCATCGTGATTGTTATCTCTTCCGGTTAACAAATTGACCTGGTTCACTAAGGAAAAGGAGTACCCTATGGCAAATGTTAGGAATACAAAACAAAGACAATTAATTTTATCACTTTTAAAGGAAACGGATAAACCTATGTCAATCAATGAGCTCCATAGCCAATTGGTTAAAGAGCTACCAAAAATAGCTAAATCAACCATATATCGGAACATCGACTCTCTACTTGCACAAAATTTAATTGATAAATACTATTTAAATGATAATGAAGTTTTTTATCGTTTCAAATCGGATCATAAGGAGCACAAACACTTTGTGATATGTGATCAATGCAATCAAATATTTGACCTACCTACCTGTCCGATTCATCAACTGGAAGATGCCATGGAGGAGGAAGGTTTTATTATAAAACAACATCAAATCCAAATTTCAGGGATATGTAAGAATTGTATAAAAAATAATTAAAAGAGAATCTAATAGCATGTAAGACAAGTTATCAAGAAAATCAAAGTCTTAAAAAAACAGGGAAGTACTCCCTGTTTTCTTTATGCTATTGGCCATTGGTTCCATTCGTTCCAGTGGTTCCACCCGTGGTAGTTCCACCAGTTGTTCCGCCTGTTGTTCCACCTGTTTTTCCATTGGTAGTACCATTCGTAGTTCCACCTGTTGTTCCATTGGTAGTTCCACCTGTTGTTCCATTGGTTGTTCCATTCGTTGTTCCACCATTGGTGTCATCATCATTGGTCGCATCATCATTGGTCGCATCATCATTGGTCGCATCATCATTGGTCGTTCCATTATCTTCGGTATTTGTACCATCATCACCCAAATCATCGTCTGTTCTACAGGCAGTAAAGGCAACCAACGAGAGACAGCATAAAGCAATCAATATACCATATCTCTTTTTCATTGAATACTCCTCCTAATAATAATTCATTTTACCTCAATAGTATCTCACTTAAAGAAGGATTTATTCGTGTAGGAAGTATTCATAGTATTTCTTCCCATACCATCATTTTACATTTTAATGCAAACAATTAACTATATAATTACACCAAACTTTGGTTCATATGATTTAAGGTTGAAATTCAGTCATGTCTTTTCGAAAACGTAGTGGTAAATTGTTACGCTGTAATTTATAATTTTCTCTTTCTTTGATAGATATACGTTGAAAGAAGGTTTTCCATAAATCTTGATAACTATCTTCATCATAGGTGAATTGCTTAAAGATATCTTTATCCAGATCGGAAAGCTCTAATAATACCCAGGGTCGACTAGGAATATGAAGGCTTGCCAAATGCCGGTTTTCATCATAAATAACAAATTTCTCCTCTGGTAAACGATCCACAAAATGAGGAGTTATCAAAGATATCACATTATTTTTTGGATGAATCACACTGGTTAATAGACCATTTTCCTGCTGGGAAAAACGAACAAAACCAAGCATATGGTGTACTTCATTGTTGACATTTTTATTGATACGAAATATTTGGTTTACAATTTCATTACTCAGACATTCCATTACCTTAGGACCCAGATGAAATCCCAGAATCAAAAATCGATACATTAAATCAGCCTTAGCTTCATAATTGGAAAGGGCAATCCTACATAAAATTTCATAAACATCTAGGGAGATCTTTTCCTTTATTGATTTGGCTACCTTGAGAGCCAATTCATAGTCTGTATCCACTGTGATATAGTCGGAGAACAGCTCAAGATTAGTGTAATGGCCTCCTTTACTCTTTGCTTCTATTTTAATATTATTATGACCATATCGGGAGCTCCAAGCCAAATAAATTGCTGTAAAAATACCATCCACACTATCTTCACAAATATAAATTCGCTTCAATTTCAATGTTTATGGCTGAATGAGTTGCAATTTTGCATTGGAAACAGCCATATTCACACTCCCTTCTATCATTTTTTATATACTAACCTTTGGCAAGTTGAATTTGATTTCCCTGAGCCAATACAAAATTCACATCATCAAAAAGAGATAGCTGTTTATAAGTAATATCCGGCTCAATCCCTTTCAGGAGCCGATCCTTAGAAGAAATCAACTGTCTTGTAATAAAATCTTCCTCAATTTTAATCGGATACATCATCTTACCATTGCAGGTAATAAAATATAGGGCTCGCTTTAAAACCACACCCAATTTTTTCAAATCATTAAATTCTAGTTTTGCACTTTTTCTTGCCATAATGATTCTTCTAGCAGAATTGGTACCTATGCCAGGGACTCGAAGTAAAGTACTTAGATTGGCTGTATTCACTTCTACTGGAAACAAGTCCAGATGCCTTAGGGCCCAATCGCATTTTGGATCTAAAAGTACATTAAAATTCGGATTTTCTTCATTCAATAGTTCCTTAACTTCAAATCCATAAAACCGTAAAAGCCAATCCGCTTGATATAGACGGTGTTCCCGTAAAAGCGGTGGTCCTTGGCTGGTATCCGGTAATCTACTATCCTGATTCACATTCATAAAAGCCGAATAAAATACCCTCTTTAAATCAAAGTTATCATATAAAGTTTCTGCTACGGTCATTATCTGATAGTCCGTTTCCTTGGTTGCACCTATAATCATCTGAGTACTTTGTCCAGCAGGTACATATTTTCTATCCATTATGGGATTGTTCCAATAGGGTGATAGCCTGGTTTCTGATGTGAGGATCTCTTGTATCTGGGGATCGGGAACCACAGCATTAGCTGACCAAACCTTTCTAACCAATTGAGTACCATTAGAACTATGATAATCCGGAATAAATTGAGCTAGGGATTGCTTTCCCCCAGGCAATCCAAGGTAATCTTTTGTATGTTCCCTTCTTAATTGAATTTGCCTTAGGGGTTTTAAAATATTCTTTCTATTTTTATGAGGGGCCAATTCCCTCAGGCTTTGAGCGGTTGGTAATTCTAAATTAATGCTCATGCGATCTGCATACCATCCCAAAACTTCAATCAAAGCCGGATCCGCCCCAGGGATTGCCTTGCAATGGATGTAGCCATTGAAATGATGCACCTCCCGTAACAATCTAAGGGCTTCTAATATTAATTCCATGGTATGATTCGGACTAATCAAGATACCTGAACTTAGAAAAAGTCCCTCGATATAGTTTCTCCGATAAAATTCCATGGTTAATTCACTAATTTCCTCCGGAGTAAAAGATGCCCTTACCACATCATTGGAAGAACGATTGGCACAATATTTACAATCAAAGATACATTCGTTGGTAAACAAAACCTTAAGGAGAGAGATACACCTACCATCGGCAGAAAAGGAATGACAGATTCCACAAGCCAAACTATTGCCCATTCCATCCCCTTTTCCAGAACGATTCACACCGCTGGAAGTACAGGCCACATCATATTTTGCTGCATCAGATAAAATCTCAAGTTTCTTTTGAATCGACATTTGCTCTTGGATTACCATGATAACACTCTCCATATACAAACATTTGTTCTGTTTATTGTAACAGTATTTATTCAAAAAGTCAATTCTTTTTCAAACATTTGTTCTGTTTATCATGCCCAAAGCTTAATTAAATATGCAATATTTAAAATGTATTAAAAAGTAACCGCCATGGATTTTTCCATATTACCACTAACTAGCCTGCTGACTCTTTCTTTTACTAATCACTAAAGACATAGATATAATGGCAGCCGCAAAGCCAAGCTGAATTCCCAAGGGTAGGTATATTTGCCTTATATTCTCCCATGAATAATTTGACATTAAAGCAATGGTATCATTGGCCTTTACAAACCAATATGCTGGGGTAAAACTGGCTAATCGCAAAACAGCTTTACCCAAAAATTCCTGTGGAACAAACATACCACTGATAAATGCCAAACCTAAAGAAAGTGCTGTTGCAATTGCATGAATTGCATTTTTACTGGTTACAGTGATTCCAATAATATAACTTATGCTTAAGGTAACCAAAGCAAAAACAATCGTATTGAGCCAGTAAAGATAGGTTCCCATTCCTATCACCTTATTAGGATTAAACAAATATCCTATAACAAAGAAAACAACTACATAACTTAGTACAAATACCAAATTAGCTAAAATTAGTTGAATATTAATACTTCGGTTTGATATCGGTGCCGCACTATTTCTTCTACGAATATCTAGCTGATTAAAAGCTAATAACACATGACTTACCCCTGTAACAAAACAAGCAAGTAAAATATATCCTAGGGTATTAAAATAGGTCATATAGTAATTATCAGAACCCTTATGCACATTTTTACTTCCATTATCGTTAAAAGCTACCGAAGTTTCGACATCCAAATTATTCTCTATATAAAAATTCAGCTCCTCTATGGAAAGATTCGGCATGTGTTTTCGGTAAACTTTTGCCATATTAAAATAATCATTAATCGCCGTATCCACAAAGACCGTTTCCGCTGCATTGGGTATACATTCTTTCCTTAACTCCACCTCATTGCCAGATAAAAAGGCTTCGGAAAAACCTGCTGGAATAGTTAATATATAATAAACTTCATTATAAAATAAGGCATCCTTTCTTTTCTCCTCATCGTTTTCTATGGGAACATAAGTAACATAAGCATCCAAATAATTTAGAAAACCTTCTATTAGATTATTATTTCCATCCTCATTGACAACTAAGATTGGGATCTCTTTTGAAGTAAACTTTTTTTCTTCTTCCCTTCGAATATTAAGGGATATCATCACTAAAATTCCGACAAAAAGTCCAGTATACACTAGGATGGAAAACAGATTTTGTTTGAATATTTTAAAATAGAGTTTAAATACTTGCATAGGTTTTCCTCCTTATCCCCAAAAATGCAATAAAACCAAATACAACAGTTAATCCACTAAGTATCCCAATATTTATATAAAAGAGATGCAGGCTATCATAATAATACAAACTATATAAAGCATCCGTAATTAAGGCCGCAGGATTTATATAATTAAGGAAGGGGGCAAATTTGCATATAATATATTTTATATTGACAATCATCATTCCCGTTAAGAAGGAACTTCCTAATACGATCGCAGTCACAATCGCTTCCTTGGATTCTACCTTTCCCTTTCCAAGAGCTCCCACCATAGCTCCCAGAGCCAAACCTGTAAAAGATCCTACCATACAGGTTACAATTACAGGAAACAAAGAGTCTCCAAAATCTATCTTTAGTATATTATAAAGATAAATGAACAGGAGGGTTATTCCACCAGCTTGAGCTGTGATTGCAGCTAGCATATTACTTAGAAATAGTTTCATCTTGTGAACAGGCGATACACTAACCCTAGCTCCCCTATGGGATTGATTCGCCTGGATATTAATTACCTCATCCAGTCCCCAACCACTTGCAAACAAACAGGTATAAGCTAGGAGGGAATAAAAATAAATTAGCATAACATCTGGTCGTTTCCCATTGTCCACTTCATAGACAAAGGTTTCAGCTTCCATAAGATCATCGAGTAACCCTTCCTCTAAGGCCTTGGGGTTATTATTTAATATGGTTTGGACCGTAATCGATGTCCTCCGGTAGCTATCTAGGAAAGATTTTATAATGGTCTCATTCAAACCATTGTTTTTTATATAAAGTTTTGGATCACTATCCCCCAGGATATAGGCTTCAATTTCATTGTCCTCTAGAAGTTTCGACGCTTCTTTTTCACTTGTATAATTCACCACAAATAACGGTGTTCCATTGTCCGTATGCGCTTCTTCCATTGCCATTTTTAGAGCATCATCTTGGCCTCCCTCACTAACATAGGCAATGGAAATTGATTCATAATCTTCAAAGGTCCATAGATTTCCAAAGGTAAAATAAAAACAAGTAGCCAACAATATGGGAAATAGGTAAGACCAAAAAATATTTTCTTTACTTCGAACCAGGCATTTTAATCTTGCCTTATATAATTGAAACATCATCATTCATCCCCCTTTTTAATCTCTTAATTCTTTTCCGGTAATCTCTAAGAAAACATCATTTAGGGTCGGCAATTCTGTTACGATTCTGCCAAAGCTAATCTGATTCTTATTTAAATAATCTAAAATATGAACCAAATTGTTTTTTCCACGGTTTGACTTTATCTCTAAACGATTATCACGAAGTTCCACGGAAAAGACGTTGGGAAATGCTTTCAATTCATTCACCATATTTTCATTCCCCTGATAAGTCTCAATGGTAATCTTTTCACCAATGGAAATCATGGATTTCAATTCATCCTTAGTCCCCTTGGCAATCACTCTTCCTTTATCAATAATGGCTATATTCGTACAAATTTGCTCCACTTCCTCCATATAATGAGAGGTGTAGATTATGGTAGCCCCTTCTTGATTCAATCTTTTAATACCTTCTAGAATTTTATTTCTACTTTGGGGGTCTACTGCTACAGTAGGCTCATCCAGAATAATTAGTTTTGGTTTATGCGCAATTCCACAAGCAATATTAAGTCTTCTTAAAAGACCACCACTAAGTTTTTTGGGATAGAAATTCCTATACTCTTCCAAGGAAACAAAACGAATTGCTTCTTCCGTTAATTCTTTTACCTTTGCCTTATCCTTTATATAAAGACTACAAAAATAGTGGACATTTTCATAAACAGTAAGAGCCTCAAATACAGCCACATTTTGCATGATGACACCGATATCCTTTTTAATATCGTAAGCATCGGCACTCATTGGTTTTCCAAAAATCTCAATACTACCTTTATCGTATTTTAATAATGACAAGATGCAATTAATTGCAGTGGTTTTACCAGAACCATTTGGTCCTAATAATCCAAATATTTCACCCTCTGCAACCTCTAAATCTAAATAATCCAGGGCTACCAACTTATCATAGCGTTTTACCAAACCTTTTACTTTAACTATCATATCCATCCTCCTCATACAGTAATTGCTTCTATTATTTTACAAATTTTTATTTTCTTATTCTCTGACTATACTATATAAAAAATGTTTATGAAATCCTAGTGTATAGCGTCACGATAGATCGTGACATTTGTCATTTTTTATTTGAAAGGCTTTTAGAAAGACTTATTCTTATATTCTTAGGAAATTACAATATTAACTTAAGAACAAGGAGAACTTTTATCGCATAAAAATAGAGCTATTCCAAATAGCAGTTTTCCTTTCCTGCATTCTGAAATAGCTCTAACTTTGATTATTATATTACACTTTTGCTTGATGAAGCACCCAATGGCTGATAAAATTCAAAATTGGAGTTTTATTTAATTAATCTAGAAATCTCCTTAAACACATCTGTTTTTGAGACCCTTGTTAATTCAAACAAAATCGATTCATAAGTAGTAACAAGGGCACCCTCGGAAATCGCCCTCTCTAAAGCAATCTTCTTATCATTATCTTTTCTGGAACCTATGCAATCTTCTACCACTACCACATGGATGCCTTCCTGTAACAAATCAATTACTGTTTGAAGTACACAAATATGAGCCTCAATACCACAAACAATAATATTCTTCTTACCCAACCCAAGGATCTGCTTCTTGATCTCTTCATCATCCCAACAGCTAAAGGTGATTTTATCATAATAAACAAAATCATCACCAATGGCTTCTTGGATTTTTGGAACCGTCATACCAATTCCTTTGGTGTACTGTTGAGTAACTATCATGGGTATCTCTAGAACCTTTAAACCTTTTAATAAAATTTCTGTATTATGAAGCAGCTCCTCCTTGTGATTCATTACCGGTACTAGGCGTTCTTGAAAATCGATAACAAGAGCTACTGTATCTTCCTTTAAAATCCTCATAATAACCATATCCTCCTAAGACAAAAATATATTCCTACTGCAACAAATTACACTATCAAATATTATCTCATACGATATCTGATTATAACAAAGCCATGATTATAATTCAATAGAGCAAAAGAGCGCATTGGTTTGACAATTGTAATTGACATAAAAAACCTATCGTGCAATACTAATTATGCAAAGTAAATCTAAGGAGAAGCCTATGTACGAGATTTTAGATAAAATACTATTATTGATATGCTGTGCTGTTTGGTATCTGCTTCATTATGATATGAATTATGCCATCATTCCTATTATTATCGCAGTATCCCTTAGTAGCCTGACGATATATTATGATAATCTAAAAATGAAACTAGCAAGTAACCTTGTCTTTCTTATCCTTTGCATTTTTATTCCAGAATATATCATCTTTGTACCTTTATTGCTTTATGATATTTTTCATACCAAGTACCAACCTTTAGCATTGATTTCACTGCTTGTTGTTTTATTCCATGGACCCCAGTATTCCTTCATAATTCTATCCCTTCCATTGATATTTACCTTGGTCTCTTATCTATTAAAACTAAAAACGGATAAACTGAATGGATTACAATTTGAATACAATGAACTTAGGGATAACTCCGTAAAAATGTCTCGATTACTTGAAGAAAAAAATCAAAGCCTATTAAAAAACCAAGATTATGAAATTAATCTTGCCACCTTAAATGAACGGAATCGAATTTCAAAAGAAATTCATGATCATATCGGCCACCTACTATCCCGTGCCATACTTCAAGTGGGAGCCTTATTGACCATATCAAAGGAAAAAACCATCAAAGAAGGTTTATCCGAACTAAAAAACTCTCTTTCCGATGGTATGGATCAAATCCGAAATAGTATCCATCAGATGTATGATGAGTCAGTGGATTTATATGCTCAAATAGAAAAACTAGTGAAGGAATTTACCTTTTGTCCGATTGGTTTTGATTACGATATTAAAACTCCACCGGCTCTATCATTAAAACACGCCATAATTGCTATTATAAAAGAAGCCCTATCCAATACCATTCGACATTCCAATGCCAGTAAAGTATCCATCATAGTAAGAGAACACCCAGCCTTGTATCAACTGATCATTCATGACAATGGTTCCCATGATGAGAAAACCAAGAAGAAATTACATTCCCTTTTATCTCCGTTGGAATATGAGGAAGGTATGGGACTGAAAAATATATCAGACCGGGTTCGAAGTTTTGATGGAAATTTTCATATCTCCTGTGATCAGGGTTTTCGAATCTTTATTACCATACCAAAAGATGCAAAGTAAATATTCCTATTCGATCATAGGTCAATAAATAGCAAAAAATAAGGAGGTAGCAGCTTCTCATGATAAACCATGAGTCTAACTGCCATTTGTTATGAAAGTATTATTAGTTGATGATGATAAATTAGTGTGTTCTTCTCTAAAAATAATATTATCCAGTGATCCAGAGATTGAAGTTGTAGGAACTGGTAACAATGGTGAGGAGGCAATCGAACTCTTTTTCCAGCATCGTCCAGATCTTCTTCTTATGGATATCCGTATGGAACCCATGAGCGGTTTGGAAGCTGGGGAACGAATTATCGGTGAGTTTCCTGATGCAAAGATTCTTTACCTTACCACCTTCCTAGATGATGATTATATAATTAAAGCCCTATATATTGGTGCTAAAGGTTATATGCTAAAGCAAAATTATGAAAGCATTATCCCTTCGATTAAGGCAGTTTCCATGGGACAGAATGTCTACGGAAATGAAATTATAACCAAACTACCAGGGCTGATTGGAAAATCCAATGTGGTCAAGGCCTTAGATCAATATGGATTATCAGAAAAGGAATATGAAATCATTAAAAAAATTGCAGATGGACTCTCCAACAAAGAAATATCCGAAGCACTTTTTCTTAGCGAAGGTACCATCCGCAATAATATCAGCACGATCTTGGAAAAACTAAATCTTCGTGACCGAACCCAGATCGCTATATTTTATTATAAAAATCTTACCTAAGTGTTTTCTGCTTTAAGCTTGTTTTGATCTTTCAATAAAAATATTATACAACAGAACTCCTGCTGCAAAAAAATATATAATTCCTAAAACCAATATCCTTTTCCCATCATATCTCCACAAAAGATTTCCTAGGATTGGAGAATAAAAATAATATAAATCAATAAACTTCTCATTCACTAATAAAAAACTAATAGGAAGAGCAAATATCAATATAGAGATAAAAATAACAATCAAGGTATTACGGAATTTTTTTGCCAGGTAAAATATCAACAAGCTGATGATGACAGCATATAAAATTCTACAAATATAAACTAATCTTAAATATTGAGCAATGGTAATGCCTGCTCCCAAGTGGGAAAGATAGGGCAAACTATTGATAGGATACTCCAAAGTACTTTGTTCCATATGATATGAATTCCATATTTTAAAAGTAAAAGGGATGTATACCAGCAAAGACAAGAGCAGGTTAAGTAGGAATCCATAAAATATCTTAATAAATACTTGTTGAAATTTACCCCGATAGGTTATGGAACATAAGTGATTCAATTGCATCTGATAATCCATGCCAAATATACCTGCCACACAAAGTATTAATAGTAATATATATCCGAAAGCCAAGATTGCATCATTTTGATGATTCCTTCCTGCAGTAAGTTCTTGATAAGGTCGGTCATAGATAAAATAAGCCCCCTCATTTTTCTTGAGATAATCCAATCGTTCTTGAACCCATTGAAAGGCCTGATATGGTTTTAGCTTTTGTTCAAGAACAAAGCTACTTTTCCCTTCGCTTAATAATTTCAAATAAGTAGTATTTAGCTCTTCATATTTTTCTTTCTCGGACTGAATAAATTGTAATTTCTCCTCAGTCAATGGACCTGATAATTTTTGCATGTATTGTCGAAAGAAATAATCATCTACAGAAGCCACCATATGATCCTTGGGCTGATTAAGAAATATTTGTAATCCTGCCACTATCATTAGGACAAGAAGAATTTTCTGTGTGATAAAGATTTTGTAAAACTCATGATACCATAAACTTACTCTTCCTCTTAATAAACCACTTACCTTTATCTTGTTTATAAAATTTAGAATCATCCCAAGCCATTGTATTTTTTTATAATCCCTCTGTTTTCTTAGATAAAGTCTTATTATAATAAGAGGAAAAGCTAATAAACTAAGAAGCAACATCACCAGTACATATACGCTGGCGTAGACTTCCACTTATGTAATATCAGAAGCAAAGGTATATAAGATACTATTGTAGATAAAAGAAACTGATCCATGGGAGAAAGGTAAGGCAGCATCACAGTATGGTTCTGGATTATTCAATCGATCATAAGGTATATGCTTACAGTTTGGCTTATAGCATAATACAATACTTTCACCAGTGGAAAAGTCAGCAAAATGTAGCAAATTGTTTCTATGATAAACGATCCCTTCCGCACAAATTGCCTCGCTATCCATTTCACAAAATGCTACAATTTCAATTCCCTTAGTGCTCCTATGGTCATCACCTTTCGGTTTTGAACACGCCACTAATGTTAAAAATAGAATTAACATTAATATAAATTTAAATTATTTCATAGTAGCCTCTTTTCTCTTGGCACCGCCAAAATGTATTTCTATTTTTTTTGATACTAAAGTGACCAAAATTATTAAACTTAGAAATTGATTCTATTGAATATAATATAATGATATGTAGATACGAGTTTTCACTCGCATCTACATATCATATTTTTACATATTAATTAATAGTAGGCTGTTCTAGTTGCAGACCAAGATTCATTTGCATATTTAGCTGTGTGGTATGAATCAATTTTATAAGATCTGTAATTTCCTGATGGTAAAGACATGGAAATAACAGCTGCCATTGAATCTGCTGTGGCTGCACCTATAGGAGGCATAATTTT
>DUNZ01000205.1 GCA_012839085.1 Clostridiales bacterium | reverse complement strand
CAAGATATTCGGTAGCATAATCCTCTTCTTTGGCTGGGATAAATCCACTACAGATGCTACATGCTTTCTCATCCGCTCTAATTTCGATTTCCTTTGCCCCTAATCTTTCATACAACAAAGGAAGAAAATCATGACTAATCTTTTCATGGATGACTAAGGATTCACAAGTGTTGCAAACCCCAAGGCGCTGTGTTTTGGCATTATCAATGATATCCAAGGCCATAGTAAAATCTGCGTACTCATCTACATAAATATGACAATTACCCGTACCTGTTTCAATCACTGGGATGGTACTATTTTCAATAACTGTCTGTATTAGACCTGCTCCACCCCGGGGAATTAATACATCTATGTATTTGTTCATTTGCATGAGTTCCCTAGCCGTTTCCCTAGAAGTGTCTTCTATTAATTGTACAGCATCTTCTATACATCCAGCACTTGCTAGACCCATCCGCAAGGCTGCAACAATTGCTTTGTTGGAATGAATGGCATCGGAGCCACCCCTTAAGATAACGGCATTGCCTGTCTTAAAGCATAAACCAAAAGCATCTGCAGTTACATTTGGTCTGGATTCGTAAATGATTCCGATGACACCCAAGGGAACCACTTTCTGTCCGATATTCAGTCCATTGGGACGTACCTTCATAGAAATAACTTCTCCGATGGGATCAGCTAAGGTACAGATTTCTAACAATCCATCTGCCATACTTTGGAGTCTTTGATGATTTAAACTTAGTCGGTCAATTAAGGAACTTTTTACACCACGTTCCTTAGCAGCAGCGACATCTTTTTCGTTGGCTGAGAGTATCTGAGTTTCATGATCAAGAAGTGCTTTGGCACAAGCACGAAGGGCATCATTCTTTTTACCCTCAAGGTATCGATTTAATTCGGTTGCAGCCTTTTTGGCTCTAACTCCCCTTTGCTCCAAATAATTCATCTAACCTCTCCTTTCATATATCATACATGATTTTCCTTAGAAACAAACTGAAATTTTATTAAAAAATGATTAAATTTTTGTAATTTCTTACGGATTTATTTTATCGGAAGGTATTTGCTTGGTGTGATGATGATATCTACGGGAATATCGTATGGATCAGAAACTAAGTAATCAAATATTTGAAAGTCATATGCAATTGCTGCTTTGATGAAATGATCTTTGGGAAAGGAATTTAAATACTTATCGTAGTAACCTGCCCCGTAACCTATGCGGTTACCCTTAGTATCAAAAGCCAGCCCAGGCATAATCATTACTTTAATTTGATTTGGATCGGTTTCTACTAGATACCGATTGGCTTCTTCCGTCTTAGGCTCTAAGATTCCAAATTTGCTAGGTTCCAGGGATTGGATATCCTTTAACTCATAGAAATTCATAATTTTACCCTCTACTCTAGGCAGATAGACTCTTTTTCCTTCATGCATGGCATGATCTAGGATAGTCCAAGTATCTACTTCACTACCAAAGGATGCAAAAGCAAATATTATCTTACTTTTTTGATATAAATCTGAATTGATTAATCTTTGGTAAATGGCTTGATTAAATTCCCTTCTCTGAGATTCGGACAGTAAACTTCTCTCTTTTAATATATTTTTTCGGATATCATCCTTGTTCATCTTATTTCTTCCTCTTTAAATCTTTTGCTTCTGTTATAGAGCCGTCTGGATTCACAAAGGATACCTGATCTAGGGTTCCTCTTAGATTTCTTCGGATTACAGCAATATAATCGTTTCGAAGCTTTTGCTGTTCCTGCTTCTCTTCCTCTGTAAGACCTTCCTTTTGTGATTTATGATATAATTCATTAATTCTTGCAATTTGTAATTCGTTCATGTGATCCCTTTCTATTATATTTATAGATTTTAAAATAGTAATGCCTAAACTTATTATTACTTATAATGTTAAACTTGCGATATTAAAACTTGTAAATGAAAAAGTAGTAATATTTAAACTTTTGAATGAAAAACTTGTAATGGACTTGTGGCAATAGCGTAGATACAAAAGTTTAATTTCCTATGCAGCAGCTTCATGTGCTCCGTGAGGTGTCATATCATTAATAGAACCAT